>JAHEHU010000129.1 GCA_024639765.1 Eudoraea sp. | reverse complement strand
CTTGAGTAGATATTCCTATCCTTTTCTTCTGCAAAAGAAGCCCGCATATCTTCTGCGTCCTCAAAGACAAAACTTGAGGTCATGTAAATAGGACTAGAATGTTCCAAAAAAGATGATCGTTCTATCTGGGTTCGGATCGCCTCGGTCTCAAAGTGACGGTTTGTTTTTTTCATGACAGCTCCAATTTCAGACAATTTACATCTTTTCTGCTATGCGCAGAATATCTCCAAAAACACCCCTTGCGGTCACTGCCGCGCCTGCACCCGCCCCTTGTATCACCAGAGGGTGTTCTCCATATGATTCCGTATAGATCTCAATAATGGAGTCGGATCCCCGTACCTGGCCCAGACTGCTTGCTTTAGGTACCGAGATCAACTTAACCTCCAATTTTCCTTTCTCCTTCTGGAGGTCACCATGTAATTCCCCCACATATCTCAGCACATGGCCCGGGGCTTGCTTCTTCTTCACATTCTCCATAATTGGGTCCAGAGATTCTATCTGATCTTTAAAGGCCTCACTACTTAGCTTTTGAAAGCTTTTAGGAATGAGGTTTTCAATCTTCACATCATCAATTTCATTGTGCAACTCAAGCTCCCTCGCAAGGATCAATAGTTTTCTGCCCACATCCATCCCTGAGAGGTCCTCACGTGGATCGGGCTCTGTAAACCCAAAATTCATAGCCTCCAGGACCACCTCTGAAAAAGGCACCTCTTTTTCTGAAAAGGTGTTAAAAATATAGCTCAGGGATCCGGAAAATACTCCTTTGATTCCCGTAATATTTTCCCCAGAGAGATGAAGGAGCTTAATAGTATCTATTAAGGGCAAACCTGCCCCCACATTGGTTTCATATAAATATTGTTTCTGAAATTGAACTAGTTCTTCCCGCAGAAGGTGATAAAAATCGATGCCCAAGGTATTGGCAATTTTGTTGGAAGAGATAAGATCGAAACCATTTTCCACAAACTCAAAATAATGGGAAACAAAGTCCTCGCTGGCGGTATTATCTACCGCGATCAAATTCTCTAAATGATGTACCCTGGCATAGTCAAAGATCTCATTGAGGGTATACGTCTTTCCCTTTTCCTTGATGGATGCTCTCCAATTCTTAGTGATCCCATCTTTATTTAGCAATACTTTTTTTGAATTTCCCAGGGCAAATACCCTTAGTTGTATCCCTTTTCTTTTTTCAATATTCTTACTGGCTCTCAATATCTGGTCCAGAAGGGTTCCCCCAACATTTCCATGTCCGAATACGGCCAGATTTACCTTTTTACTGATGCCAAAGATCTGTCCATGCATTACATTCAATGCTTTGTGGAGATCAGCTTTCTTAACTACCAGACTTATATTCTTCCCGGTAACTGAATTATTGAAAAGCAATGGGATAATCTGATTTTTTATTAGTGTGTTGTAGGGTTTGTGAAACGTACTGAGATCCTGACCCACTATTGAGATCACAGACACCTCCTCTACGATTGTGATGGTATTGATGTCTTTAGATCTGAAATCACTCTCAAATTCCTCTTCCAGCGCTTTCTTTGCATCTTTTGCCTTTTTAGCGGATACCAGGAATCCGATTCCTCGTTCCGAGGATCCTTGTGAGATAATACTAACACTGATATTATGTTGGCTCAAAGCCCTGAATATTCTGGCGTCTACCCCAACCTTTCCTAATAACCCCCTCCCCTCCAGGTTGATAAGGGCCTCGTCTTCAAGTACCGAAAGTGAGCGTATCCCTTCTTCAGTGGTTTTAGCACTAATTAAGGTTCCTTCATTTTCCTGATTGAACGTATTTAGGATCCGTAGTGGGATATTCTTCTCCAACAAAGGTATGATGGTTTTTGCATGAAGAATGGTAGCGCCAAAATTGGCTAGCTCATTGGCCTCGCTGTAAGAAAGTTGTGCTATTCGCCTGGCCTCCGGAACCCATTTGGGATCTGCCGTATAGATCCCGTCTACGTGCGTGTAGTTTTGCAATTCTTCCGCATCCAGAAAATTGGCCAGGAGTGAAGCGGTGTAATTACTGCCATTCCTACCCAGAGTCGTCGTTTCCCCGGTCTCTGTAGCACCAATAAATCCGGGGATAACAGCCACCACAGAAGCATCCAACTTCCTGAAAAAATTGCTAGACTTTTCCCTCGATATTTCCTCCAACAGTTTGGCATCTCCAAAGGTATTGTCCGTAATGATAAGTTGTCTGGAATCTGCATGTTGGGCCTGTACACCCTTCCCAATTAAAAGTTTAGTGATCAGCTTTGTAGCGATTAATTCCCCTATGGCCAATACCTGATCCCTTATCTTGGGACTATAATCACCCAATAGTGCAACCCCTTCCAGGAGTTGTACTAATTCCCGGAATTCGTTAGAGAAGTCTACATTCTTGTAACTATGACGTTGGTACTTTTCAAAATCCTCGTATTCCTTTTTATAATCTATTCCTCGTGCCGCCTTTTCTAAAATGGTATCTAACTGATCTGTGGCCATTTCTCTTGCAGATACTACCACTACTATCTTCTCCCCTTCCTCCACTTTGGAAGTAATGATCTCAAGCACCCTTTCTATTCCTTCTCCATTACTGAGAGACGTTCCTCCAAACTTGAGTATCTTATACCGTCTGGCTGCCTTTTCAGGATCAAAAATCCCCTCAAGCAACTGCTCTAATTGTTCGAATTCGATCAAAAAAGCATCGTGACCATGAAGCGATTTTATCTCCCCATAGGTAACGTTGTTTCTTGCCTGTGCCATTTGTTTGTGGGTCTCCTTATTCTCGCTGGCAGAAAAGAACAGATCCGAATCTACCCCAATGATATGAATATTGGTCTGGCTCCGTTGCAATTTTTCAAAAGCCTCCGACCCGCTACGGTTAATGTCGATCGTCTTGAGTAATTGGTTGGTAAGTTTGTATGCCGACAGTTGAAAACGCTCCTGAAGTTTTCTTCCGTGATGCAGTAACCAACTCTCTACATTAAAAACCTGAAGGTCTTCATTGGTACTTCTTTGAAACCGTTCCTTAAAAGATTCCGGTGTACGATAGCACAACATGGCATGCATACGTGCATCATGAACGGGTTGTTTGGAATTGATTAAGAATTGTTCCTGTATCTGACAATTGGCGATCAACCAGTCTGTCGACTTCCAGTCAGACGCCACAGGGATCAGGTGAGTGGTGATCTCGGGGTTCAGAGCTGCCATCTCCCAGGCAATTCCGCCTCCCAGGGATCCACCAATAATGGCAAACAGTTTTTTAACCTTTAAAATGGCCAGCCCCTCCAGGAAGATGCTGGCGATATCCCCCGCCACAAAATCCTTGTAATTATCAATGACAAATCCGTCATACCCATTACCAGGAATATTAAAGGCCAACACGGTATACTTTTGTGTATCTATACATTTTCCCTTCCCTACCAGGGTGGTCCACCAGCCATCTTCCCCAGCCACATTAGAATTACCGGTCAAAGCATGATTAACCAAAACAATGGGGGCGGTATTCAGTGGAAGGCCAAATACCTGATAAGACAACTGCATATCCTGACGCACTCCACTTAAGGTAGTAAACCCCTGAATATTCAATTGTTCTATGCTAGACACCGCTGTTTTCATATACACTAATTTACATGAACCTTTTCTGCTTTCTTACTTCTTTATCCTAACCATAATTAAGCCAACACCGAAGCATCGATAGTTGCAAAGGCCTGCTCCAGATCTGCCGTAAGATCTTCCAGGTCTTCCAAGCCAACGGACAACCTGATAAGGTCTTTGGTAACCCCCGTAGTTAGCTGTGCTTCATCATCCAGTTGCTGATGGGTTGTACTGGCGGGATGAATGATGAGGGACTTTGTATCTCCAATATTAGCCAGAAGCGAAAATATCCTGGTCTTGTCTGCGATCTTCTTGGCTGATTCATATCCTCCTTTGACTCCAAAAGTAACAATACCACTCTGGCCTTTTGGCAAATAGGCCTCTGCATGCGCATAGTATTTGCTGCTCTTTAGCCCGGGATAATTAACCCAGGTCACTTCTTTACGGTTCTCCAACCAACTGGCAAGGGCCAGGGCATTCTCACTATGTTTTTTCATCCTTACTTGCAGGGTTTCCAGGCCTTGAATGATCTGAAAGGCGTTAAACGGACTTAAACAGGCACCATGATCGCGCAGGCCTTCTATCCTCACCTTGGCTATAAAGGCTGCAGGACCCAAAGCATCGTGATAGACAAGGCCATGATAGCCGGGAGAGGGTTCCGTAAATTCAGGAAATTTCCCACTAGACCAATCAAAGGTACCTGCATCAATGATAGCACCACCCAGGGCCGTTCCATTGCCATTGATATATTTGGTTAAAGAGTGGATCACAATGTTGGCACCGTGTTCTATAGGATTCAAAAGTGCCGGGGTAGCCACTGTATTGTCTACAATAAACGGAATTCTGGCCTTTTTTGCCTCTGCAGAAATTGCTTTGAGGTCTAATACATCCAGTTTTGGATTTCCGAGTGATTCAACAAAGATCGCCCTGGTATTTTCCTTTATTGCTTTTCCAAAATTGGAAGGGTCTGAAGGGTCTACAAAGGTGGTGGTGATCCCCAATCTTGGCAATGTTACACTCAGTAAATTATAGGTTCCTCCATACAAACTGTTGGAAGCAACAACATGGTCTCCGGCTTTTAACAAAACCAAGAGGGCCGTATTGATGGCGCCTGTTCCTGAAGCGGTCACCACAGAAGCAATTCCTCCTTCCAGGGCCGCTAATCGCTGTTCCAGGATGTCATTGGTTGGATTGTTGATCCTGGTGTAAATGTTCCCAAATTCTGCCAGGGAAAATAAATTAGCCGCATGGTCCGAATCGTTAAAGACATAGGCCGTGCTCTGATAAATTGGCACAGCGCGCGTACCACCGTGCAGTTTAGTGTCATGACCGGCATGTAAAGCCCTGGTCGAAAATTTTTGATCGCTCATGATTTCAGTTTTTTTATTTAATACTAATTGAAATAAAAAAGCCAAACAGCATAACAGATGGCACATCTGCTAAGAAAATCAAAAAAGTTACAAAGAAAGAAAATTACCGGAGTAATAGGTTTGTGTTATCTGTCATGCCCGGGGGCGTGATAGAATGTAGCACCTTCTTTGTTCTTACACAAAGGGTTGCTAAGGTTTCAAAGGGTCTAGTCCCTCCACCTTTCTTGATAACTATTCAATAAGAGTTTGAACTTTTAGTGAAACAAATATAATGACGGAATTTTTAGAATTCCTAGTAATCCTACAAAAATTATATATTAAAAGCCTCTTGTACAAGGTCTACCATGTCTAGTTTTTCCCAGGTAAACAACTCCACTTCTCGTTTGATCCTTCCGTTATAGGGCGATTCAAAGACCTTGGTTACCTTCCGGGGTTCTTTGCCCATATGGCCATAAGCAGCCGTTTCCAAATAGATGGGATTTCTCAATTTCAAGCGTTCTTCAATGGCAAAAGGTCTGAAATCGAAAAGACTGGCCACTATTCTGGCAATTTCCCCATCGCTCATTTTCACTTTTGAGGTACCGTATGTATCTACGTAAACTGAGGTGGGCTGTACCACCCCAATGGCATAGCTTATCTGCACCAGAATCTCATCCGCCACTCCTGCGGCGATCAAATTCTT
>JAHEHU010000051.1 GCA_024639765.1 Eudoraea sp. | reverse complement strand
TAATTGGAGAACCGTTTGCCGGATTTAAAATGTTGTGAGAAGCTAACATCAGAAGTTGAGATTCTAAAATTGCTTCAGGACCCAGTGGTAAATGAACTGCCATTTGATCCCCATCGAAATCAGCGTTAAAGGCGGTACATACCAATGGGTGCAAACGAATTGCTTTACCTTCTATAAGTTTAGGTTGGAAAGCTTGTATCCCTAAACGGTGCAATGTGGGGGCACGGTTCAATAATACTGGATGTCCTTTTAGTACATTTTCCAATATATCCCAAACAACGGGCTCTTTCTTGTCAATGATCTTTTTAGCAGATTTTACCGTTTTTACGATTCCGCGTTCGATCAGTTTTCTAATCACAAATGGCTTGTACAGTTCAGCGGCCATGTCTTTTGGCAATCCACATTCGTAAAGGCTCATTTCCGGCCCTACGACGATCACAGAACGCGCTGAATAATCTACACGTTTACCGAGCAAATTCTGACGGAACCTACCTTGCTTCCCTTTTAAGGAGTCTGATAAGGACTTTAATGGCCTGTTCGACTCAGTTTTTACCGCTGAAGCCTTTCTGGTATTGTCAAATAAGGAATCTACCGCTTCTTGCAGCATCCTTTTTTCATTCCTGAGGATCACTTCAGGGGCTTTGATCTCCATTAATCGCTTTAAACGATTGTTACGAATGATCACCCTTCTGTATAGGTCATTAAGATCTGAGGTTGCGAAACGACCACCATCTAAAGGTACCAATGGGCGTAATTCCGGTGGAATGACAGGGACAACCTTCATGATCATCCACTCTGGTCTGTTCTCGCGGTTATCCTGAGATTCGCGCAAGGCTTCTACTACCTGTAATCTTTTTAGTGCTTCCGTTTTACGTTGCTTGGAAGTTTCAGTGTTGGCCTTGTGCCGAAGATCGTATGACAGCTCTTTAAGATCGATCCTTGATAACAGATCGATCAGGCATTCAGCACCCATCTTGGCAATGAACTTGTTAGGGTCAGAATCTTCCAGGTACTGATTTTCCGGCGGAATAGATTCAAGAATGTTTAAATATTCCTCTTCCGTAAGAAAATCGAGCTTCTGTAATTCTTCTCCTTCCGGTCCTTTGGCAATACCTGCCTGAATGACCACATAGCGCTCATAATAGATGATCATGTCTAACTTCTTGGATGGTAACCCAAGGAGGTAGCCAATTTTGTTTGGAAGTGAACGGAAATACCAAATATGTGCAACAGGAACTACCAGATTAATGTGTCCTACACGGTCTCTACGAACCTTTTTCTCAGTAACCTCAACCCCGCAACGATCACAAACGATGCCGCGATAACGAATACGCTTGTATTTTCCACAGGCACATTCATAATCTTTTACGGGCCCAAAGATACGCTCACAAAATAGCCCGTCGCGTTCTGGTTTATGGGTTCTGTAGTTAATTGTTTCCGGTTTTAAGACCTCTCCTCTCGACTCTGCCAGGATAGATTCTGGTGAGGCCAAGCCTATAGAGATCTTGTTAAACCTTTTTACTGCTGTATTATCGTGTTGTCTAGCCATAATGCTAATGGTGATACTATATTAAATGTGTAACCGACTCTTAAATTATTCTTCCAATCTGATATCCAAGCCCAAACCTTTCAGTTCGTGCATCAATACATTGAAAGATTCTGGTAAACCAGGTTCTGGCATGGTCTCTCCTTTTACGATAGACTCGTATGTCTTCGCCCTACCGATCACATCATCAGATTTAACCGTTAGGATCTCACGAAGGGTAGCAGAGGCACCATACGCCTGCAACGCCCATACTTCCATCTCTCCAAAACGCTGTCCACCAAACTGAGCTTTACCACCCAATGGTTGTTGCGTAATAAGAGAGTAAGGGCCAATAGATCTGGCGTGCATCTTATCATCTACCATATGCCCTAATTTCAGCATGTAGATAACACCTACCGTAGCAGGCTGATCGAAACGTTTACCGGTTCCACCATCGTAGAGATAGGTATGTCCAAATCTTGGGATTCCTGCCTCATCGGTGAAACTGTTGATCTGATCCAAGGTAGCTCCGTCAAAAATAGGAGTAGCATACTTCTTATCAAGTTTCTGCCCTGCCCATCCTAATACGGTCTCATAGATCTGTCCTATGTTCATCCTGGAAGGTACCCCTAACGGATTCAAGACAATATCTACAGGTGTACCATCTTCAAGGAAAGGCATATCCTCCTGACGTACTATACGGGCAACAATACCTTTGTTTCCGTGACGCCCGGCCATTTTATCCCCTACCTTAAGCTTACGCTTTTTGGCGATATAAACCTTTGCCAATTTCATGATTCCTGCCGGTAATTCATCTCCTACAGAAATAGTGAACTTATCTCTTCTCAAATTCCCTTGCAGGTCGTTCAATTTGATCTTGTAATTATGCAAAAGATCTGCAACCATAGCGTTGGTAGCTTTGTCTGTTGTCCAGCTTCCACTGACCAGGTGAGCAAAATCATCTACGGCATTCAACATCTTCATGGTGTATTTCTTACCTTTTGGTAATACTTCCTCACCAAGATCATTAGCAACCCCCTGAGAGGTTTTGCCATTGATCATTTTGAACAATTTTTCAACCAATACATCCTTTAATTCCTGAAATTTAACCTCGTAATCGAGTTCAAGAGCGGTAATGGCATCTTTATCTTCAGATCGCTTGCGCTTATCTTTAATAGACCTTGAGAAAAGCTTTTTATCTATAACTACTCCGCGTAAAGAAGGAGAAGCTTTTAATGAAGCATCTTTTACATCTCCTGCTTTGTCACCAAATATGGCACGTAGTAATTTCTCTTCAGGTGTAGGATCAGATTCTCCTTTCGGAGTGATCTTCCCTATCAGAATATCGCCGGGTTTTACTTCAGCTCCAATTCGGATCATTCCGTATTCATCCAGATCCTTGGTAGCTTCCTCAGAAACGTTAGGAATATCATTGGTTAGTTCTTCTGCACCTAACTTGGTATCCCGCACTTCCAGTGAATACTCATCAATATGTATAGACGTAAAAATATCCTCACGAACTACTTTTTCTGAGATCACAATGGCATCCTCAAAGTTGTAACCCTTCCATGGCATAAATGCCACTTTAAGGTTCCTTCCTAAAGCAAGTTCACCACTTTCAGTGGCATACCCTTCACAGAGTACCTGTCCTTTTTTAACCTTGTCCCCTTTCTTTACGATGGGCTTCAGGTTAATGCTGGTTCCCTGATTGGTTTTTCTGAATTTCACCAACTCATACGTCTTGGAATCTTCATCAAAACTCACCATGCGAGCTTCTTCAGTTCTGCTGTATTTAATAGTGATCCTATGAGAATCTACATATTCTATAACTCCGTCTCCTTCTGCATTGATCAAGACCCTTGAATCTGATGCCACTTGTCTTTCCAAACCAGTTCCAACAATCGGAGATTGTGGTTTTAACAAAGGAACTGCCTGCCGCATCATGTTAGATCCCATTAATGCCCTGTTCGCATCATCGTGCTCAAGGAATGGAATTAATGAGGCCGAAATTGAGGCTATTTGGTTAGGCGCAACGTCCGTGTAATTCACTTCTGAAGGATCTACTACGGGGAAATCGCCTTCTTCCCGGGCAATCACCTTTTCACTATCAATGGTACCATCCTTCTTTAGAGGGATATTCGCCTGAGAGATCTTCATCCCTTCTTCTTCCTCGGCACTTAGGTATATGAATTCCTTAGTGTCTACTTTTCCCTTGGCTACTTTACGATACGGTGTTTCCAGGAAGCCCATTGAATTCACCTTGGCAAAAACAGACAAGGACGAAATTAGACCAATGTTAGGTCCTTCAGGGGTTTCAATAGGACACAAACGACCGTAATGCGTGTAATGCACATCTCGTACCTCGAAACCTGCGCGCTCTCTGGAGAGTCCACCAGGTCCTAAGGCTGATAATCGTCTTTTATGTGTAATCTCTGCCAGTGGGTTTGTCTGATCCATGAATTGAGACAACTGGTTGGTCCCAAAGAATGAATTGATCACAGAAGACAAGGTCTTGGCATTGATCAGATCTATTGGAGTAAATACCTCGTTATCTCGCACGTTCATTCGTTCGCGAATGGTTCTGGCCATACGTGCCAACCCTACGCCAAACTGCGAGGACAATTGTTCTCCAACTGTTCTCACCCTACGATTTGAAAGGTGGTCAATATCATCGATCTCTGCTTTTGAATTTATCAACTCAATCAAATACTTGATGATGGTGATGATATCTTCCTTGGTAAGGACCTGCTTGTCCATCCCAATATCGAGACCTAATTTTTTGTTCATCCTGTAACGACCAACTTCTCCCAAATTGTATCGCTGATCTGAAAAGAACAATTTATCTATAATACCCCTTGCTGTCTCCTCATCTGGTGGTTCGGCATTACGCAATTGACGGTATATATGTTCCACCGCCTCTTTTTCAGAGTTGGTAGGATCTTTTTGCAACGTATTATGAATAATTGCATAATCACTCTGTGCATTATTCTCCTTGTGCAACAGAATGGTTTTCACATCAGCATCCATAATTTGCTGAATATGATCTTTTTCCAGGATTGTATCACGATCCAAGACGATCTCGTTTCTTTCAATTGAAACTACCTCGCCCGTATCTTCATCCACAAAGTCTTCGTGCCAGGTGTTTAAAACCCTTGCAGCCAACTTGCGGCCCAAAACTTTGTTTAAACCTGCTTTGGATACCTTCACTTCTTCAGAAAGGTCGAAGATCTCCAGGATGTCCTTATCTCTTTCAAAACCAATGGCCCTGAATAAGGTAGTTACAGGTAATTTTTTCTTTCTATCGATATAGGCATACATCACACTGTTAATGTCTGTAGCGAATTCGATCCAGGATCCTTTGAAAGGGATTACTCTTGCCGAGTATAATTTAGTTCCATTTGCATGAAAGGACTGGCCAAAGAAAACACCAGGAGATCTGTGTAATTGAGAAACAACTACTCTCTCGGCCCCATTGATCACAAAGGTACCACTAGGTGTCATGTATGGAATAGTACCCAGGTACACATCCTGAACGATGGTCTCAAAATCCTCGTGTTCCGGATCTGTACAATACAATTTTAAGCGAGCCTTAAGTGGCACACTATAGGTAAGACCACGTTCTATACATTCCTGTATGGAATACCGTGGTGGATCTATGAAGTAATCAAGGAATTCCAATACAAATTGGTTCCTTGTATCTGTAATGGGAAAGTTTTCCATGAAGGTATTGTACAATCCTTCATTGCCCCTTTCGTCAGATTTTGTCTCAAGTTGAAAAAAATCTTGAAATGATTTAATCTGAATGTCCAAGAAATCCGGGTAATCCGGTATGTTCTTAGCGGATGCGAAACTTATTCTTTCAGTCTGTTTTGTGAACATCTATGGACAAAATTTTGAACGTGAATACTAGAATGGGTTGTATATAACTTTATATACTATCTATAAAAGGGTTTAGGTCTAGCCACCAAATGGCGGAAAGACCTAAACCAAAACCGTATGGTTGTCGCAATTATTTAAGCTCAACTTCTGCTCCTGCTTCTTCCAATGATTTTTTAATGCCTTCAGCTTCGTCTTTAGACACTGCTTCTTTAACGGCTTTTGGTGCGCTATCAACTATGTCCTTAGCATCTTTCAATCCAAGACCAGTTAATTCTTTCACCAATTTAACTACAGCTAGTTTTGAACCACCAGCAGCCGTCAAAATTACATCAAATTCTGACTTTTCTTCAGCTGCCTCAGCTTCACCTCCAGCGGCTCCACCTCCAGCGGCAACAGCTACAGCTGCAGCAGCAGGCTCAATGCCGTATTCATCTTTTAATATATCAGCTAATTCATTTACTTCTTTTACCGTAAGATTAACCAATTGTTCTGCGAAATCTTTTAAATCTGCCATTTTTCTATCGTTTAATAAAATGTTTAATTATGCTTGTTTTTAGTGCGTACTAATTATTTTTCTGATAAGGTCTTTAGAATTCCAGCCAATTTGCCTCCACCAGATTTTAATCCGGAGATCACATTCTTAGCAGGTGACTGAAGCAATCCTATGATTTCTCCAATCATCTCTTCCTTAGACTTAATGCTTACCAGGGTATCTAACTTATCATCTCCAACAAAGATGGCTTCTTCTATAAAAGCCCCTTTTAATAAAGGTTTGTCTGCTTTCTTGCGAAAGGTCTTGATAAGTTTTGCCGGAGCGTTTCCGGTTTCAGAGAACATAAGGGAAGTGTTGCCAATCAACACATCTGGTAATTCTCCGAATTCTTTGTCTGAAGCCTCCATAGCTTTAGACAATAAAGTGTTCTTTACCACAGACAATTTGATGTTTGCTTTAAAGCAAGCTCTTCTTAAATCTGAAGTAGTGGATGCATCCAAGCCCGAAATGTCTGCCAAATAAATGGTAGTATTTTCAGCTAGTTGTGCAGTTAGATCTTGTATAACGGTCGCTTTTTCTTCTCTTGTCATTAGTTTACATTTTCAGAATTAAACTGCTTTTGGATCTAATTGAACACTAGGGCTCATGGTGCTAGACATGTAAATACTTTTCATGTATACTCCTTTTGAGGCCGTTGGCTTTAATTTGTTCAGGGTATCTAAAAGTTCTTTGGCATTCCCTGCAATCTTATCGGCAGAAAAAGATGCTTTTCCTATTGCCGCATGCACAATACCTGTTTTATCTACCTTAAAATCAATTTTACCAGCCTTTACTTCTGAAACCGCTTTAGCGATATCCATGGTAACTGTTCCTGTCTTTGGATTGGGCATTAACCCACGTGGACCTAAGATCCTACCTAAAGGACCTAATTTCCCCATAACGCTTGGCATAGTGATGATAACATCAACATCTGTCCAACCGCCTTTGATTTTCTCCAAATACTCGTCCAAACCAGCATAATCTGCACCAGCTTCTGTTGCTTCTGCTTCTTTGTCCGGAGTCACCAAGGCCAAAACTTTTACATCCTTACCGGTTCCATGTGGCAGTGTAACTACCCCACGAACCATTTGATTTGCTTTCCGTGGGTCTACCCCTAAACGAACAGCAAGATCTACCGATGCGTCAAACTTTGTACTGGTGATTTCCTTTATTAGCGTTGAAGCTTCTTCAATAGAGTAAAGTTTATCCTTCTCTATCTTTGCTCTGGCTTCTTTTTGCTTCTTTGTTGCTTTTGCCATATAAAAATGCTTTATAAGATTTTAAAAAGGTCTTTTACCTGCAACTTTGAGACCCATAGATCTCGCAGTTCCTGCTACCATGCTCATTGCAGATTCTACGGTAAATGCATTTAAATCTACCATTTTGTCTTCTGCAATTGTTTTTACTTGGTCCCAGGTAACGTTCCCTGATTTAACTCTGTTAGGTTCGCCAGATCCTTTTTTAATCTTAGCCGCTTCCATAAGTTGCACTGCCGCTGGTGGTGTTTTTACGACAAAGTCGAACGACTTGTCCTTGTACACGGTGATAACAACGGGCAGGATCTTCCCCTGCTTGTCCTGTGTCCTAGCATTAAATTGCTTACAGAACTCCATAATGTTAACGCCGGCAGCACCTAAAGCGGGTCCAACCGGTGGCGATGGATTCGCGACACCTCCCCTAACTTGTAGTTTAACTACTTTA
Organism: Eudoraea sp.; assembly: GCA_024639765.1. Lineage (GTDB taxonomy): Bacteria > Bacteroidota > Bacteroidia > Flavobacteriales > Flavobacteriaceae > Muriicola. Next base: position 10,701 of record JAHEHU010000051.1, on the reverse strand, counting down.
CTTACTTCTTTTGCCATTGTTTAAAATTAAATTTCAAACCGTGTTTAAATTTGGAAGCAACACAGCTTTTTATATATGTAACACTTGTATTAAACTTTTTCTACCTGCATATAACTCAACTCCAGAGGAGTTTTTCTTCCGAATATCTTCACCATTACCTCTAGTTTTCTCTTTTCCTCATTTATCCTTTCCACCGTACCATTAAAACCATTGAATGGTCCGTCAATAACTTTTACTGTTTCACCAAGGACGAACGGAATGGCTATATTGTCAGTATTAACTGCCAGTTCATCCACTTTTCCGAGCATTCTGTTCACCTCTGATTTTCTCAGAGGTACAGGATCTCCCCCTTTGGTCTCACCCAAAAATCCAATGACATTGGTGATAGACCGAATTGTATGTACCATCTCTCCACCAAGATTGGCTTTGATCATGATATACCCTGGGAAATATACCCTTTCCTTGTTTATTTTTTTGCCGTTCCTTATTTGTACCACCTTTTCTGTTGGCACCAATACCTCTTCAAGATAATCTCCGTACCCATTTCTTTCCACCTCAGATTCTATATAGCCCTTGATCTTGTTTTCCTGACCACTGACCGCTCTGACCACATACCATTTTTTCTCCAATACTTCAGACATAGGACGGGCTTAATTTAAGGTGTTAAAATACAATTGAATCAGCTTGCTAAACACGGAGTCAACACCCCATGTTGCCAAAGCAAAAAGGATGGAGAATACAGCTACAATTACCATTAAATTAGAAGACTCTGCCCTGGAAGGCAAGGTAACATTATGTCTAAGTTCTTCTATAGATTCTTTTATATAGGTAAACATGCCGTGTTTAATTTTAAATGAGATGGTTAACTTTAGTTCCTGTTCTCACTGTTATGTTATTCTTGTGCACGGGAGGAGAGACTCGAACTCCCGACACCTGGTTTTGGAGACCAGTGCTCTACCAACTGAGCTACACCCGTATATGATTACATTGAAAGGTATCCCGCCATGGCGGGACACCCTTATGTAACTTACTATTTAGTGATTAATCTAAAATCTTGGTAACCTGACCGGCTCCTACAGTTCTACCACCTTCGCGGATAGCGAAACGCAATCCAACACTTAAAGCAATAGGCTGAAGCAAATCAACAGTAATGGTAAGGTTATCACCTGGCATTACCATTTCAACACCACTAGGAAGATTAATTGTTCCTGTTACGTCTGTTGTTCTAACATAGAACTGTGGACGATAGTTGTTGTGGAAAGGTGTATGTCTTCCACCTTCTTCTTTTTTCAAGATATAAACCTCTGCTTCAAATTTAGCATGTGGCTTTACGGAACCTGGCTTACAAATAACCATTCCTCTTTTTATATCAGACTTTTCAATACCTCTTAAAAGGATTCCTACGTTATCACCTGCCTCACCTCGGTCTAAGATTTTGCGGAACATCTCAACCCCGGTAATGGTAGAAGTCAATTTCTCTGCTCCCATCCCAATGATATCTACAGGGTCTCCAGTGTTGGCAACACCAGTTTCGATACGACCTGTTGCTACAGTTCCTCGACCTGTGATGGTAAATACATCTTCAACAGGCATTAAGAAATCTTTCTCAACATCACGCTTAGGTAATTCGATCCAAGTATCAACTGCTTCCATCAATTCCATAACAGTATCTACCCATTTTTGCTCTCCGTTAAGCGCACCTAAGGCAGAACCAGAAATTACAGGTCCGTTATCACCATCATATTCATAGAAAGAAAGTAATTCTCTAACTTCCATTTCAACTAGTTCCAATAATTCTTCATCATCCACCATGTCTACTTTATTCAAGAAAACAACGATACGTGGAATTCCAACCTGACGTCCTAAAAGGATGTGCTCACGAGTTTGTGGCATTGGTCCGTCTGTGGCAGCAACAACTAAGATTGCACCGTCCATTTGGGCAGCACCGGTAACCATGTTCTTAACGTAATCCGCGTGACCTGGACAATCTACGTGTGCATAGTGACGATTTGCTGTTTGGTACTCAACGTGTGAGGTGTTGATCGTAATACCCCTTTCTTTCTCTTCAGGAGCATTGTCAATTGAATCAAAGCTTCTTACCTCAGATAAGCCTGCGTTTGATAAAACTGTAGTAATCGCTGCTGTTAATGTAGTTTTTCCGTGATCTACGTGTCCAATAGTACCTATATTTAAGTGCGGTTTGGAACGATCAAAAGTTTCCTTTGCCATTTTAATGAATTTTTAATCTTAGTTTATATTAGTGTACAAATGTTTCTATCGTTTGAGCCAACGACGGGAATTGAACCCGTGACCTCTTCCTTACCAAGGAAACGCTCTACCCCTGAGCTACGTCGGCAATTTTGGGTTTTTGTTCTTGATCAGGGATCTTGGTCCATACCCTAACAACCCTACCCCTAGATGGCAAACGTTTACTCAAAGTTCTTGAGCGGGAGACCGGGTTCGAACCGGCGACATTCAGCTTGGAAGGCTGACGCTCTACCAACTGAGCTACTCCCGCGTTAATTTGGTATTCTCAATATGTCAGGGACAAGTCCCGATCGAAATTGATGCTTTGATTGTGCTGACAAATTCCTTTCGCACTGCTCTCAGCAACTTTTTGTGGGGAGAGCAGGATTCGAACCTGCGAAGACATAGTCAGCAGATTTACAGTCTGCCCTCGTTGGCCGCTTGAGTATCTCCCCCTCCATGCTTATTTTATGAACTTTGGAGCCGATAGAGGGACTCGAACCCACGACCTGCTGATTACAAATCAGCTGCTCTAGCCAGCTGAGCTACATCGGCTTAACCGCCTTTTTAAAGCATAAAAAAGTCCGCTATTTCTAACGGACTGCAAATGTAGATAATTTTTATTTTAAACAAAACTATTTTACAAAAATTTTAAAGATGGCGAAACCCTTGGTTTCTGTTTCTTTTTGGCCAATTTTCGTGTCAGGGAATCACAGGCCGAATCGATAGCTTCCTCAAAAGATTTACATTGTTTTTTTACTATAAAAGTGTCTTTTGGAACATATACTTTGATCTCCACAATTTTATTTTCTTTAGCACTGGTATTTTCTACTTTTAGATGGACATCGGCATTGATGATCTTATCATAGAACACCTCCAACTTATCCATACGTTTTTGAATAAACCCGATCAGTTTACTATCTGCGTTAAAATTTACAGACTGCGTAGTTACCTTCATAGACTTTCATTTATTAGGTTACACTTAAATTCTTAAAAAGAATTACTTTCTATTCCTTGGATGTGCCTTAGCATGCACTTTTTTCAATTCGGCAATACTATTATGGGTGTACACCTGAGTAGATGCCAAACTTGAATGTCCCAATAATTCCTTCACCGAATTCAGATCTGCTCCCTTATTGAGCATGTGTGTGGCAAAGGTGTGTCTAAGGATATGCGGACTCTTTTTCACCTTGGACGAGACCTTACTAAAATATCCATTTATAATTCTATAAACAAGCGTTGCATAAATTTTATTGCCCTTGGAGGTCAGAAATAAGACTTCAGAATCCTGAATTTTAGGAAGCTTTTGGCGCAAAACCAAGTATTCATCAAAAAGCTGAAGCATACTTCCCAGCAAAGGTAGTATCCGCTCTTTATTTCGCTTGCCCAGGACCTTTAATGTATGACCGGAAAGGTTAAGATTGTGCGTTTTTAGGTTTATCAGTTCTGAACGGCGAATTCCTGTGGCATAAAACAGTTCAATGATCAATCGATCACGAATACCTTCAAAACTATTTTCAAAAGGCAGCTCGTTGAGCAACTCCGTCATTTCCGTTTCTGAAAAGGGGATCTCAATTTTCTTTGCTGTTTTCAAAGCCTTATGTGTGGCCAGCGGATTGGCCTGTACACTTCCTGTTTTCATCAGGAATTTAAAATACGATTTCAAAGAGGTCACCTTACGGTTCACACTTCTATTGCTGATCTTGTGATCTACCAGGCTCACGATCCAATTCCTAATTAAAGGATAGGTCACATTTTCTATGTCTTCTAGGTCATACTCCTTTTTGCAGTAATCACTGAAGTCATTTAGATCTTTTTCATAGGCCTTAACTGTATGTGGCGAGTATTTCTTTTCGAGGGAGAGATACGATATAAATGCTGCAATGGCCATAAAGCAAAGGTACAAAAGCAAGCATGAGATTTAATCAAAAAAAAATCTTGCCTAAGCAAGATTTTCTATTGAGTGATTTTTGAGTACTATATCTCTTCCTGATCGCGAAGGCCCTGTATATATTGGGCTTTTTGAATCTGTTGTCTGCGTTCTATTGAAGGTTTCGTAAACTGCTGGCGTTTTCTCAGCTGCCTCATGGTACCTGTCCTGTCGAACTTTCGTTTAAAGCGTTTTAGCGCTCTATCAATGTTTTCTCCTTCTTTTACTGGTATAATTAACATTGGCTACAACCTCCTTTCTTTAGTGATTTGGACTGCAAATATAATATGAATAAATGAATTGAAAAGAACTTATCTCAAAATATTCTTCGCAATCACTATTTTTTGTATTTCGGTTGTGCCCTCTCCAATAGTACACAACTTGGAATCCCTGTAGAATTTTTCTACTGGGTAAATCTTGGTGTAACCATATCCACCGTGTATTTGAACAGCTTCATTGGCAACTTTTACACATACTTCTGAGGCGTACATTTTTGACATTGCACTCCATTTGGTCATAGGCCTTCCCTCGTTTTTCAAGAATGCTGCTTTGTGCAATAGCAATTCCGAAGCTTCTATTTCGGTAGCCATGTCTGCCAGCTTAAACGAAATTCCCTGAAAAGAGCTGATCGGTTTTCCAAATTGTTCACGCTCCTTGGAGTATTTTAGAGCGGCTTCATAGGCTCCTTTGGAAATCCCAAGGGACAGGGCTCCTATGGAAATTCTACCTCCATCCAGGATCTTCATAGATTGGATAAAACCTTCACCTATGTCTCCCAGCCTATTCTCATCCGGGATCTTGCAATTGTTAAAAACCAATTCAGCAGTCTCACTGGCCCGCATCCCCAATTTATCTTCCTTCTTCCCACTCGTAAACCCTTTAGTTCCCTTTTCAATAACAAAGGCGGTCATTCCATGGCTGTCTCCTTTTTCACCCGTGCGAGCAATTACCACTGCAACGTCTCCACTTATTCCATGGGTAATAAAGTTCTTCGTTCCATTAAGGATCCAATTATCCCCTTCACGAATAGCGGTAGTGCTCATGCCCCCGGCATCCGATCCTGTGCCATGCTCAGTAAGCCCCCAAGCTCCTATCCATTCTCCGCTTGCCAATTTTGGGATCCAACGTTCTTTTTGCGCTGCGTTACCAAAAGATAAAATATGGTTGGTACAAAGCGAATTATGAGCAGCGATAGATAATCCGATGGAAGGATCTACCTTGGAAATTTCTTCAATTATAGCTATGTATTCGTGATAGCCTAAGCCCGAACCACCCAAAGATTCTGGCACAAGCACACCCATAAAACCCATTTGACCCGCTTTTTTGAGGACCTCTACCGGGAATTCCTGAGCTTCATCCCATTTCATTATATGCGGCCTGATATGCTGTTCGGCAAAATCTCTTGCAGAGGCAGCCACCATGCGTTGGGTCTCTGAGTAATCAAATCCTAGTTCGGACATTGTTCCTGTGATCATGAATGCAATTTTTTAGAGGGCCAAATATAGCGCAATTCTGTGGATTTTTGTGGTTGGAAAATCTTCAATTTTTGTTAATTGTGCTATAGAATCGAACTTTCCCAATTCGTTGCGATATGCTACAATCTGCTCTGCCAGATGTCTGTTGATGTAAACCAGGCTTGAAATTTCTCCTGCCGATGCACTATTGATATTTATTTTGATGATCGCTGGTTTCACGAACACCTTAAATTTTTTAATAGCTTTTTTTGCTACCTCCGGTTCTAGTCCGTATACATCATATAATTGCTCTTCCTCCAAAAAACCACCCAAACTTTTCCTGAATTTAAGGATCCTTCGGGCAAGAACCGTACCTATACCAGAGATACTCCTCAATTCCCCTTCGGTGGCAGAATTTAAATCAATAGCCTTCTCTATTTCTCTTTTAACCTGTTTTTCGTTGTCTGCATAGCGGGTAAAGTCTGGAAATTTAAAGTAAGGAGAAAGTAAGGTTAATAGTGAATCTGAAATTAGTGTGACCCTCTGAAACTCCTCAGCCGTTTGTACGAAACTGCCCTTTTCCCGAAAAGAGTAAAGGCGGTCCAGCTCAGCCGGGGATAGGCCTAGTAGATATCCTTTATAATCTTGGATGAAATTTGGATTAAATGGCCTTATCACTAAGTCTTTCCTGAGGGGCGTTGATCTTTTAACACTATCTATATAATGTAAAGCTATACTGTCTATTTCAAATTTAGAAAAAGCGTCCTGATGGTTATGGGTTGCAAAAAGGTAGTACCCAACTTGTATCACGCTTATAAGAAGAAGTAAAAAAAAGATCCCACGTTTTTCCTGCTTTGTAAACCGGAGGTGGGATCTCATTTTATGCCATTTATTATTTTTTCAAGGCCTTTATAGCGTCCAGATACTTGGCCATCTCTTCCCGCACCTTAGGGAATAAGAATAGCAGCCCCAGCATATTGGGAAATACCAGTGCCAGGATCATAGCATCTGAAAAGGCAAATACAGCTCCCATGGAAGCGGAAGCGCCAATCACCACAAATACTACGAAAAGCAATTTATACGTTAAATCTGCAGTTCTGCTGCGGCCAAACAAATATTTCCAGGATTGCAATCCGTAATATGACCAGGAGATCATGGTAGACACGGCAAAAAGAACTACAGCCAAGGTAAGGACATATGGGAACCAGGGTAAAACAGATTCAAACGCCAGGGAAGTAAGTGTTACACCTCCCAATGATGCCCCGTTGACAATTACATTTCCTGCTCCGTCCCCACCGTATTCAAATACACCACCACTGTTATAAAATATAATCACAAGGGCCGTCATGGTACAGATAACCACGGTGTCAATAAATGGTTCTAACAAGGCTACGACACCCTCACTGGCTGGGTATTTTGTTTTTACGGCCGAATGTGCAATAGCTGCAGAACCGGCACCGGCCTCATTGGAAAAAACGGCTCTCCTAAATCCAACGATCAATACACCAAAGAGCCCCCCCAATCCTGCTTCAGGAGTAAATGCTCCTTTAAAAATTAAAACAAAGGCATCATCTATATATGAAAAATTGGCAAAGATCACTGCAAAACAGGCTAAGGCATAGATCACTGCCATAAAGGGAACTATCTTTTCCGTCACCGCCGCAATTCTTTTGATCCCACCAATGATCACTATCCCCACAATTATGGCCAGGATCACCCCTATAAAAAAACCGGTAGACCCTCCTTGCAAGCCCATCATAGAGGCCAGTTGTTCTGCCGCCTGATTGGACTGCACCGCATTGCCGCCGCCAAAGGAAGCCCCGACACAAAGAACAGAGAATACCACGGCAAGTACTTTCCCTAAGCCAGTAAAACCTCTTTCTTTTAGTCCTCTAGATAAATAATACATTGGCCCGCCATAAACGGTACCATTCTCATCTACATCCCTGTATTTAACTCCCAGGGTACATTCTACAAATTTGGTGCTCATACTTAATAAACCGCATACGATCATCCAGAAAGTGGCACCCGGACCTCCAATTGCAATTGCCAGCGCAACGCCGGCAATATTTCCCAATCCTACAGTTCCGGAAACTGCAGTGGCCAAGGCCTGAAAGTGACTTACTTCACCTTGTTTACTCTCATCACGAATAGTATCCGGGAGATCACCATCTACAATATTTACTTCCGCCTTTTCTACGCCATGCCCTTCCGGTGATTCTACAGCATCATATTTACCTCTTACCACATTGATTGCCAATGGAAACCGGCGGATATTTACAAATCCAAAATACAGGGTGAAAAATGCCGCACCCAAAACCAGTATGATCACTACCAACGGGATCCCTGTACCAGGCACCTGCCAAAAGACAATACTCTCCCAAACAGCCGTTACAGGTTCAAACCACGCATTAATTCTTTCATCTAAGCCCATCTCTGCTGATTCCTGTGAAAAACTTAGCAATGGCAACAGAAAAGCTATTATTGCAAGTGGTTTTATCTTCATGATTTTTGTTTTTGATAAAGTTGATTGGATTTTAATTTATTCCAATAAGTTTTCAGATCACCTTTGACCTCGCCAGACATGATATAAAGTCCTATGATATTTGGAAATGACATAGCCAGTATCATCATATCTGAAAAGTCGAGTACCGCTCCTAAACTTACAGAAGCACCAATAACTACAAATACTAGGAAGAGAAGTTTATAGACCATCTCAGAACGTCTGCTTTTTCCAAATAGGTAGGTCCATGCCCTCATACCATAATATGACCATGAGATCATGGTAGAAAAAGCAAAAAGGAAGACCGCGATCCCCAGAACGTATGGGAACCAGGAAATAACACTTCCAAAGGCATCAGAAGTAAGTTGTGCCCCCGCCATACCTTCGATCTCATGCATTCCTGTAAATATAAGAACCAGAGCCGTTAGGGTACACACCACAACGGTGTCAATGAAAGGCTCAAGTAAGGCCACAAAACCCTCCGAAGGTGGGTTGTTTGTTTTTGCTGTACTATGGGCAATGGCGGCCGACCCAACACCGGCTTCATTCGAGAACGCCGCTCTCTGAAAACCAACGACCAGCACCCCTATGACACCTCCTTTAAGGGCATTTGGACTAAAAGCACCATCAAAAATAGCTGAAAAGGCAGGGCCAATATTTTGAATGTTCATAATAATAACGGTTAAAGCAGCAAGAATATACACGGAGGCCATTATAGGAACAACCCGCCCTGTTACTTTGGCAATACTTTGAATACCACCAATTATCACTACGCCAACCAGGATAGCGGTAATGATCCCAAACCAGAATCCATTGCCTTCCAGCATACTAAACTGGCCGGCCAATTGTTCAAAAGACTGATTGGCCTGGAACATATTTCCTCCACCGAAGGAAGCTCCTACAGCCAATACGGCAAATAATCCTGCGAGCACCTTACCAAATCCCTTTAAGTTTCGTTTTTCAAGACCATATCTCAAGTAATTCATGGGGCCTCCAAAAACACGGCCATCAGGTAAAATATCTCTGTATTTCACTCCCAGGGTACATTCTACGAATTTTGAAGACATTCCCAAGAGTCCACAAACGATCATCCAGAAAGTGGCCCCTGCGCCGCCTAAAGAAACGGCTACCGCAACTCCTGCAATATTACCAAGTCCTACTGTACCAGATACAGCAGTTGCCAGTGCCTGAAAATGCGTTACTTGTCCCGGTGCATCCGGATCGTCATATTTCCCTTTGGCAAGATCTATTGAATGTCTGAAACCCCTGATATTGATGAAGCCCATCCTTAATGTAAAAAAGGAAGCCCCAAGCACCAGCCAAATCACAATAAAAGGAATGTTCTTGGTAATAGGATCTCCATTGGGATGGCGAATTATGATAGGAGTGTCGTATTGAATTTCAGCTAAATAATGAGCTCCTTGCTCAATAAGATGTTCTTTATTCTCTGAGTTATAGATAACTTTCCCTTGCTCAACCAGATATTTTAGCTTTCCATTGGCAGTTGCCATTACGGTATCTATAGAACCATCCTTACTGGAAACTAGGGCGATATGGTCACCATTGACCACCTCAGTTCCTTCATCAACCAACCATTGTTTTAAAACAAAGCGGTCTTCGACGGTTGCAGACCATCCTGGAGTTCCTATTAGTTTAACATCTGCATAGACCACAGGATCGTAAATTCCTGTAGCTTCGAAAGGGTCCCAGAATAGGACGCTGCCAAGTGCACCCACGGCAGGCGTCATGGTGCCATTGAACACTTCGGTGATAGATTGGGTCTCGATTTTAAACTCTTTTGATACTGATTGCCCGGTGGCATCTGTAACTGTGACGGTATATGGGATACCTTCTACCAACCCGCTTGAGGTGGGCGAACTTAGCGGAGTTTGTTGATTACTCCATTTAAACGTGTACGGAGTGGTCCCTCCCTCAACCTGTAATTGGATCACTCCATCATTTATATTATCTGATGGATTTATCGTTTTACCAGTAACTTCCAAGCCTTGTGAACACAAGGAAATACTGAAAAGTAATGAGATACAATAGATAAATGTCTTCATGTATACAAAAGGAATTAAATTAGAGGCGGAAGGTTGTTATGGCGGGCAATATCATAAAAAATATCAACCAAATCAAATATTCTTTCCCAAATGTCATGCTTCAATATGGAACATTTCATTCAGTTTGCGGATCTGTTCCGGTCTTCCCAATACAATGACCTTACTTTTTGGTTGAAGTGGCATATCGGCCTCCGGATTAATGATATAATTTCCATCCGGTTCAATATACCCAATAATAGTGCACCCCGTTTTCCTGCGCAAATCGAGGTCCCTTAATGAATTACATTCTACCTGATCCGAAAAATCTTCTATGGCCACTTCTTCCAGGTTTGTGGTATGCTCCCCTTCCATAGACAATTTATCCATGAAGGTTATAAGGTCTGGGATCACCACTAAGGAAGCCATGTGGTCCCCTCCTATCTTATCTGGCATGATCACTTTATCGGCCCCACCTAACAATAGTTTCTTTTGAGAAGTAATTTTAGAAGCCCTGGAGATAATAAA
>JAHEHU010000128.1 GCA_024639765.1 Eudoraea sp. | reverse complement strand
CGGCATAATCACCATCCAAAAACAGCTCCACACCGCGGTAAAAAGCTACTTTCTGAAAGGTGGCCTTGCTGGCATAATTTTTATTTTTTTCAAGTAGTTCCAGGGCACCTTTAAAATTCCTGGAAGTAAGGTAGGAGTCTACCAATAGTTCTTGTAGTTCTGATGCATTAGCATCTTTGGGATAACGGTCCAAATAGGATGATAACACCTCGGTGACCGGCTCATAGGCATTTCCAATATCATAGCTTAAGCGTGCATAATTTAAATAAGCATCTTTTTGTATTTCCGCACTAAAGTCCATTTGTGAAGCGTTCCTGAAGGCATTCAGGGCTTCTTGTTTCTTACTGAGTTTCAAATAGCATTCGGCCAGGTGGTAATAGGCATTTTGCGCTACGCTATTATTCCCTTCAATAATTTTATTGAATTGTAGAATGGCATTGGCAAAGTCTTCTTGTTTGTAATAACAATACCCCAATTGATAATAATCCGTATTGTTCCATCTGCCCCGCTTACCCTTATAATTTTCCAGATATGGAATGGCATTGGCATATTGCTTCAGGTTGAAATAGCTCTCGCCAATGATCTTATTAAGCTCTGAGATCTCATTCCGGTCCGACTTTGGCAATTGTTTTTTGCCCAGAGATATGGCTTCTTCAAAATTTCCAAGTTTAAAATTAAGATCGGCTTGGAAGTAAGACAACTTCTCATCTAATACCTCCTGGTCTGTGATCTGGTCGAAACGTGCACTTGCTTCTTCATAATCATCTTCCTGATAGGCAATAAATCCGAGGTAGTACTTAGCCTGTGCGCCGTATACCTGAGAATTCAATACCTTATTAAAATAGGATTCAGCTTCCTGTGTTTTTTTAGAGGCATACAAAGAATACCCCATATTAAAATTGAATCGTTCCCTGTCTTTCCTTGGAATGGAACTCTGTGCCGCCTTTTTATACCATTTTAGAGCGTAGGGATATTTACCATTCTCAAAATAATAGTCTGCCACATCAAGGAATGCAGCATCCCTTTTTGTAGAAGTAGGATGCTTTTCCACAAAGTCCTCCATAAGTCGGTCTGCCCCAACCTGATTGAGTCGTACCGCCGCGTTCGCAACGTAATAGGCACTATTGGCAGCTGTTTCCTCGTTATTGGTACTTGCTTTTACTTTTTGAAAAAGTGTCTGCGCTGCCTGATATTGCTTACTGTTATAGAGTTCCAGAGCCTCCAGATATTGCCTGTCATCATGGGTATATATCCTGGATTCCTGGGCAGTGGCCGCAAAAAGCATCCCAAGACAAACAAGGGTAAAGGCGGTGATTTTCTTTCGCATAGTGTTCTAGGGCTATTAAGAATTACCGTATTTGTCTTAGTAACGGTAAATATTGTTCTGCAGTATGTTCCATTCAAAGAAAAAGTTTTTTAAGTATGCTGCCTTTTTTATCCTTTAGAACTTATTACTTTTATATCAACAAATACACACATGGAAGAACCCATTCTCAGCCTTAAAGAAGTATCTGTATTCCAAAAGGATAATTTGGTGCTAAATGACATTAATTTGGAAATGCGCAAAGGCGAATTTGTTTATCTGATTGGAAAAACCGGGAGTGGGAAAAGTAGTTTTATGAAAACCTTGTATGCTGATCTGCCATTAAAACAAGGCCATGGCAGAGTAGTTGGTTTTAATTTAAAGACCCTTGAAGAGAAAAAAATTCCGCACCTACGCAGAAAATTAGGAATCGTCTTTCAGGATTTCAAATTACTCCCGGACCGAAATATTAATAAGAACCTTCTTTTTGTTTTAAAAGCTACCGGTTGGAAAGACAGCGTGCTGATGAACGCCAAGATCGATGAGGTTTTAGAAAAAGTTGGGATGAAGACCAAAGGCTTTAAATTTCCTCATGAACTTTCCGGCGGGGAGCAACAGCGAATTGCCATTGCAAGAGCACTTTTGAATGACCCAGAACTTATCCTTGCAGATGAGCCCACCGGAAATCTGGATCCTCAAACCAGTGTGGAGGTAATGAAGGTATTACAAGAGATAAATAAGGCCGGTCGAACTATACTAATGGCCACACACGATTATGCCCTGATTCTGAAATATCCATCCAAAACACTTAAATGCGATGGCAACAAAGTATTTGAAGTAGTCCAAAAAGCAGTCTGACCACTACCTCTGTCTTGGAAGTGAGAATAAAATTAAATATGCAAAAAAAGCGTATCTTTCTCTCACCAACCAACTAATTTAAATGATGAAATTCAAAGTACTATTTCTTTTATTAGTAGCAATCACCCTATTTTCTTGTAAAACTGAAACTTCTTCCAAAGAAGAAAAGACTCTGGTGGAAGTCAGAGAATGGAGTCCTGATGACACGCGTAGTCTTTCGGGTGTAATGGCCGAAAGAGGTCTTATTTATAATTCTGAGATGGCTACGGATGGTTTTGTATTATACGAACCATCTAATGGGACATTTACCTATTTGTTGAACAAAGAAGGAGAAGTGGTCCATTCATGGACATCAGATCTTAATTCCATGAACTCTTATTTGCAACCCAATGGCCATCTGATAAGGATGGAACGAGATGAAAACTTTCCAACTTTTGCCGCCGGGGGCCAATCCGGAAGGATACGCGAATACGATTGGGATAGCAACATCGTATGGGATTTTACCTATTATAATGAAAAAGAACTCACACATCATGATATTGAAATACTGCCTAATGGTAATATTCTGGCGATCTCTTATGACGCCTTAACGCCCGAGGAGGCGAAGGCTGCCGGCAGAGATCCTGAACATACACCTAAAGCAGGCATTTGGCTAGATAAGATCATTGAGATTCAACCCATTAAACCAACTGATGGCAAAATAGTATGGGAATGGCGAATGAGAGATCATTTGATACAAGATCATGACGAGAACGCCAATAATTATGGTGTGATTTCTGATAACCCAAGGAAGATCAACATCAATACCCCAAGTGCAGAAGCAGGTCCGCCAATGACCGAAGAACAGGTTGCCCAAATGAAAAAAATGGGCTTTATGACCTCTAATGCCACGGTAGATAATCAGGGATCTGATGTTTCCCATACCAATGCGGTCTCCTATAATCCAAAATTGGATCAGATCGTAATAAGTGTTCCTGGATTTGGTGAAATTTTTGTGATAGATCACAGTACCACCACCCAGGAGGCCAAAGGCAGTACCGGAGGTACCTACGGCCATGGAGGGGATCTTCTTTACCGCTGGGGTAATCCAAGCAATTATGGCAAGGGCACCAAAGAAGACCAAACACTGCACGGACAGCACGACATTAAATGGATCCCAGAGGGATATCCGGGGGAAGGAAACCTCATGGTCTATAACAATGATATTCCACACCCCGACAATAAATTTCCCTCAATGTGGGCGGCTTTAGCGGGAGCCAACACCCCTGAAATGAGTGTGAAAATTGGTGATGTAGGGAATTATTCAGCTATTTACGAATGGGCTATTCCAACCGATACTTCAGGAAATTATACCCTGAACGAAGACGGTGTATTTGGTCCGTCTGAACCCGACTGGTCTTATGTTGCACCGGATAAATTTTCTATGTATTCCGCGTTTATCTCCGGGGCTCATCGGCTCAAGAATGGCCATACGCTGATCACTCAGGGAATGCAGGGTAGATTTATTGAAATTGATGAGAACAAGGAAATAGTTTGGGAATATTGGAATCCCTATAAATACGACTATACATTACCCGATGGTTCAGTGTCACAACCCGTTGGCCCCTTTATTTATGGGGTCTTCAGAAGTACTTTATATCCAAAAGGGCATCCGGGGCTTGCCGGCAGAGAGCTTACCCCTGTACAGCCACAACCAGATCCCTTTATCTTTAAAATGCCACCACCAGAACCGGCAGAATAGAAATAAAACCAACTAAAATAATCATTATGTCTATTAAAATAATTGGAGCAGGATTCCCAAGAACGGGAACCACCACCTTAAAACAATCACTGGAAACACTTGGGTTTAATCATGTATATCACATGAAGGAACTACTAGTGAATCCTCATAATTTACATTATTGGAAAACCTTATCCGAGACTGGAGATACGGACTGGGAAGGCCTCTATAAAGGGTATGATGCCACTGTAGATTTTCCCGGATATCCGTGGTACAAAGAGCATATGAAACGATATCCGGATGCCAAAGTGATATTAACGGTTCGCGATTTTGAGGCCTGGTATAAAAGTGTGGATAGTACGGTGTACCGTGCGGGTCCTCAAACTCCGGGAGAGAAATTAAAAATGATGGGGAAATTGTTGTTTAGCAGCAGAGCGAGAAATGTAGTAAAATGTATAAAATTCTTTAAAAAGACCTTTTTTGCAGGAGAACTTAATGGAAATTTTGAAGACAAGGCACATGCCAAAAAAGTATGGGAAAACCATCTGGCAGAGGTTCAGCGCCATGTCCCAAAAGAAAAATTACTCGTGTATGATGTTCGCGACGGATGGGGTCCACTTTGTAAATTCCTCGGAGTGAAGGAACCTTCTGATCCACTACCCCATTTAAATAAAAAAGAGAATTTCAAGGAAATGCTACCAAAACTCATGAAAGGCGAGATGGCCTGAAAATTTGTGAGCATTCAAATTAACAAATACCTCGTGGACCAAAATCTACGAGGTATTATTTACCAGACCAGTCTATGAATTCCGAAACCAGGCAAGTTAAGGCAACTCTTTTATTGGTTAGCAGCCTCACCATTATGTCTATGATCACTATTTCGGCATCACTCCCGGATATGACCAAGACCTTTGAAGCAGAACCCAATGGGGCGGCCCTTGTAAAACTCAGTCTCTCCTTTCCCGGGCTATTTATAGCCCTTAGTGCGATTGTTGCCGGTATTGTTATTGACAAAATAGGTCGACTAAAATTACTGGGTACAGCGCTCGTTCTTTATGCCGTTGGAGGAACTTCAGGGTATTATTTGGATAATATCTACCTCATTCTGGCAGGTAGAGCGCTTCTAGGTATCTGTGTTGGAATAACCATGACCATTGTAACAACATTGGTAGCAGATTATTATCAGGGTAAAGCACGTCAAAAATTTGCTGGATTACAGATCGCTGTTATGTCTATCGGCGGCATTATTTTTATTACGCTGGGTGGAGTGCTGGCCGATATTAGTTGGCGAGTCCCATTTCTGCTCTATCTTTTTTCCCTCCTTATTCTTCCAGCCACTTACCTTTTCTTAAAAGAACCGGCAGTAGCAAAAACTGCTCAAAAGATCTCAGAGAAAAAAAGCTCACCTGCTATTATATGGTTGGTTTTTGGCAATGTAATGCTCATATGGATCATCTTCTTTATAATTCCCGTTCAGATCCCATTTTACTTAAAATCAATTGGCATAGAAAAAAATTCATTGATCGGTCTTGCTGTTGCTTCTGCTACTTTTTTTTCTGCCATATCTTCCTTTTCGTTCAGCCGTATTAAGGATATGTTTGGATTTAGACAGATCTTCGGCATTGGATATATTTTCTTAGCCCTGGCATTCATTTGCTATGCTTTTGGGGATTCATATGGTATGGTCCTATTAGGAATGTTATTAGGGGGATTGGGTATGGGTCTGATGATACCGAATGCCAATGTGTGGGTAATGCAATTGGCCCCATTGGAAATACGCGGAAGAGAAATTGGAAGACTAACTACCTTTTGGTTTATGGGTCAATTTTTGTCACCTATTGT
>JAHEHU010000009.1 GCA_024639765.1 Eudoraea sp. | reverse complement strand
TGTCCAGATATTGATATGCACCTTGTTTTTCAATGATCTCTTGCATTAGATAGGCAGCGCATCCTCCCGGAACATCTTCATCTACAACGAGCAAACGATTTGTTTTTTTAACGCTTTGCAATACATCATGATGCAAGTCAAATGGCAACAATGATTGTACATCTATAACTTCTATATGGATACCAACCTCTTTCAACTCCTCGGCTACATCCATTACAATTCTTAGAGTGGAACCGTAAGAAACTACTGTAATATCTGAACCTTCTTTAACCGTTTCAACAACGCCAATTGGAGTGCACAGTTCCCCAAGATTAGAAGGTCTGGATTCTTTTAGACGGTACCCATTTAAACTTTCAATGACCAATGCTGGTTCATCACTTTTTAAAAGAGTATTGTAGAACCCGGCAGCCTTGGTCATATTTCTGGGGACAAGGACATACATACCTCGCAGTAAATGAATGATACCTCCCATTTGGGAACCGGAATGCCAGATTCCTTCCAGGCGATGCCCGCGCGTTCTTACAATCAGCGGGGCCTTTTGCTTGCCAACGGTTCTATATAACAAGGTAGCGAGGTCATCACTTAATGTTTGGAGGCCATACATTACATAATCCAGATATTGGATCTCGGCAATTGGCCTGAGTCCTCTAAGTGCAAGGCCGATCCCCTGACCAATTATGGTAGCTTCGCGTATGCCTGTGTCTGAGACTCGAAGTTCCCCATATTTTTTTTGCAAGCCTTCCAATCCCTGATTCACGTCCCCAATGGCACCACTATCTTCCCCAAAGATCAAGACCTCAGGATATTTTTCAAATAGCTTATCAAAATTGTCGCGAAGAATGATGCGGGCATCAACCTGTTCTGACTGGTCATCATATTGGGGTTTAATTTCTTTCACATTGGTAGCCTTTGAAGGCAGTTCGCTGTGAAGGTGTGAGCTAAAATGTGGTTGCATTTCAACAATAAAGGCATCGATCCATTGAGACAAGGCCTCTTTTTCCTTTGACTGTTCTCCCAAAAGATATCTCAGGGCTTTCCTGGCCTTGGAAGCCAAATCTTTTTTTAAGGGTTCCTCAATGGCTATAAGATCATTCTTAATTTTAGTAATAAAGGCTTTGTTAGGACTGCTTTGTGCCGCAGCTTCAAGCATGCGAACTAATTCCTTCTTAGATTCCCTATGGGGCTGAAGGAATTCGTGCCAGGCATCTTTACGAGCCATTCTGATCTCTGTCTTTATCTTTTTTTCCAGCGAGGTTAATTCTTCTTCTGTAGCAATTTTATTAGTGAGGATCCATTTTTTAAATTGCTTATTACAATCATAGGTGCGTTCCCATTCAAGGCGTTCCTCACTTTTGTATCGTTCGTGAGATCCTGATGTGCTATGCCCTTGAGGTTGAGTAAGGTCAGTTACATGTATCAGGACAGGAACATGTTCTTCCCTTGCAATATCTGAGGCATTTTCATATGCATGGATCAGGGCAGTATAATCCCATCCTTTCACTTTTAAGATTTCAAAACCTTTTTCTTCTTCGTTACGCTGAAAACCTTTTAAAATTTCGGAGATATTTTCTTTGGTAGTTTGGTATTTAGCGGGCACAGAAATTCCATAGGCGTCATCCCAAACACTTATCACCATTGGGACCTGTAAAACACCTGCGGCATTGATGGTTTCAAAAAAGTGACCTTCGCTTGTACTGGCATTGCCAATAGTACCCCAGGCAACCTCGTTACCATTGTTTGAAAAGTTTTCGGCATGTATCCCCTTTACATTTCGGTAGATCTTCGAAGCCTGAGCCAGGCCCAATAGGCGAGGCATTTGTCCGGCGGTAGGGGAGATATCCGCACTGCTATTCTTCTGCTTGGTAAGGTCTTTCCAGGTGCCATCCTCGTGCAGACTAAAGGTCCCAAAATGGCCACCCATCTGTCTTCCACCACTCATAGGCTCTTTTTCGAGATCCGTTGTGGCATAGAGTCCATGGAAAAAAGCTTTCGGGCTTAGATGCCCAAGGGCCATCATAAAAGTTTGGTCACGGTAATATCCGCTTCTAAAATCACCATCTTTGAAGGATCTGGCCATGGCTAATTGAGGAACTTCTTTGCCATCGCCAAAAATACCGAACTTGGCCTTCCCGGTAAGCACTTCTCGCCTTCCTAACAGACTACACTCCCTACTCATCACCGCTATTTCATAATCATGGAGGATTTGCTTTCGAAATTCATCGAAAGATATATCCTCGCTGGTCTGTAGATTAGGGTTCATGCATTCAACGTTTATGCGAAAATATCAAAAAATGAGGATTTTTACAATGTGTACGCCCTGATATTCATTAACAATTTGTCAATAAAAGGGAGTAAATTTTTTAAAATTTAAAAATAAGCTACTTAAACGGTTAAAATATTATGAATTATATAACAATTAAAACCATTTCCGGGTAAAAAGTCCGATAAGTGTTTTTGGGCTTAGGGTTACAACGAACCTAATTTTTTCGTCATAACCAGTTTGGGCAATTTCCCATCCGTTGTTGGAATATAGCGGAAAGTACAATTCAAAATAATCAGTAACTAGGTTGAGCCTAATTCCTGAATCATATACAAAACGAGGTTCAAATCCTGTATTTTTTACGAACCCAAGATCGCCATACAATTCTATCCATCTCCATAAATTAAAACTGGCATTTGTTGTGGCGATCCAATCATTGGCGAAGGGATTTTCTAATTGTGACTTAAAGCCACCTTCTGCAATAATGATCTGCTGACTGGTGATGCCTGATTCTTCGGAACGACCTAGATAATTGTAATCGAACAAATAATCAGTAGGTCTGTCCAAGGCGAAACTGAAAAAATCGGAATTAGTCTCATTTCTTATGAATTTTCCTGCGAAAAAGCGAAGATTCAATTGTAGGTTATTATCAAAGAGTTTCCGATACTCCAGATTGAGCGCTAGTTTGGTAAAATCAGCAGAATGCTGCGCATCAGCAAACCAGGAAAAATAATTAATGATCCCATTATTATAGTGGTTGTATCTAACATTAAAAACACTATAATCAGGATCTGTCTCAATGTTTAGAGAAGGGTCAATATCCCGAAGCACATTGACGTATCTAAATACCAGCGATTTGCGCTCATTGGAAATTAGATCATCTGGCCGCCACCCAAACCCAATGGATGGTGTTATGGTGCTATAGCGTGAATTCGTTTGAAAATGAAAACTAGATGCGTTCAAGCTAAAATTCATCACGTATAGCCCGCTTTTGCTTAGATATTTTCGATAATTAAATCCCCCCGAACCTACTAAAGACCGTTCTTTTAAAGCATAAGAAGGGGCCAACGCAAAAATAAAAGGGCGTTCTAAAAGTGTCTTGTTGGTAAGTCGTAACCCTGGGGAAATACCATCGTATACATTAAACCCGGCCACAGGCATGTAAAAGATCTGATTGTAATAAGGGTTTTCAGAATCTTTCAGGAACTGTAACTTAAGTTTCTTATTGCTGGACAGGAACCCGTTCATTGATTTCCAGTTATCCCTTTGGTTGAATTCAGGAATTTTCTGGTCGTAGTTCAATACCAGTCGGTCCTCCGAAAGATTAGGGATGGGTACTGTATCTAAGACCCCTATATCAGAGAACCAATATCTGGAGATCACGGAATCTTTGCGCAAACCAAAAAGAGAAATCGGAACATTAGTCCCTGTTTTATTCTTTAAAATTACCTGAAGACTGTCTTCTGTCTTGACTACCTTTTTGATCTTAAAATCGATACGCTTATCAGTATTTACATAGGTATCAAAGAACCAGCTTACATCCTTTGATACATTCGCTTTTACGGTATTTTCAAAATCTTGAGGGGTAACTGGTTTAAGTTGATATGAATTGTAAAATTCCTTAATGCTGTTGTGTATCTCATCCGGGCTCGTATAGGCGGCCAAATAGGAAAGACCAAGTCCTGCCTTATAGTTGTTAGCTATCTTTTGATTGAATTTTATCAGGGAATCATTAGATGTAGTTAAGCGCTGATCCAGATTCTTTCTTGCAGTAAGCATATACAAAAAGGGATACTGATCATTAAAAGACATCTGCGCCAGGTGAAAATTACGAACCAACCATATTGAGGAGAGTTTACCCAATAATTTTTGATCCGGGTAATAGGTGTCCACGTAATTGATCATAAGGTAATTTACAATGGCATCTGATACCCACTGCTCTTTCCTGGGGTTCAAAAATAGAGTTTCTCTTAAGTAACTTAACAGCGCTGTTTTCAGGAACTTCATTTCAAATTGAAATTGTTCCTGATAAGGCCTTATAAAAGAGGGTAACTGGTTTAATCCATAAAGTGGATTTTTATTAAAATCGATTTCACTGACCAATAGTTGTTCGTAAGGAAAATCGCCCAAATTCTCATGTATGAATTGTGTAATTCTGTTGATGGAAATTCCCTGGGAGATCTCATCATACTTTCCAGATTGGATATCGGTAACCACTATGAGGTAAGGAGTTACATGCTTGATGAACTTATTCCTGGTATTGAGTATTATGTCACAGTTTTTGCGATTCTCCCCCTTTAAACTTGCAACTTGCTTTGTGGGGTACTGAGTGATATTTACCTCATTGAAATTGGTGCCTAGAAAGAGAGAGTCTGGGAAGGTAAAATTAATATTTGTGTTTGTATTGCCCGTATATAGGTCTTCCAGGTTTTTGTTGGAATACAATTGCCAGGTGCCATTATAAACGGCCGGACTTAAATACCAATCCTTTAGGTAATAATCACCACGTTGATCATAGCCATAAGGGGTATATCTATTCGGGGGTAGGGATATGGTATAGGTGAAATACATTTTCAAGGATTCACCAGGGGGCAGGGGGCTATTTAATTCTATCCTGATAAGGTCCTTATCTTTTGTTCGTTTCCAGGAAAGTGCCCTGAACTCAAAATCTGCTATCCCAAATACTTGCGTTGATCCACGTTCTTCGGGCAATGCCAAATGCAGGCTCTTTTTAAAGTCTTCAGCAAAGCGTTTTGCCAGCGCGGTTTTTTTATCAGAATAGGCGTGGGTCCAATCATTAAAATATAGTTCATTGAGGGTATCCCTGGAACTATTTAGATAGGTAAATTCTTGTTGAATATTAATATCCTTGGTTTCGGGCTCTAAGGTGGCCTTCAGTATATTGGTATGTTGCGCAATACCCTGTAAAGGTCCTATTATGAGAAATAAGACTAAAAAGTTTACAAGAACAGCAGCATGTCGTGGCACCATATTGTAGTTAAAAGTTTGGGCTCAGGGTATGTCCTTTGTAAAATGCGTCAATAATATCTACTACTTCTTCTTCGGTATTTGCTATTTTTATTAAATGCAGGTCTTCCGGACTAATATTCCCTGCCGCCAGCATTGTATTATTGATCCAATCCATGAGGCCGCTCCAGAAATCCGAACCTACAAGAATAATAGGAAATTTTCCGATCTTATTTGTTTGAATAAGCGTAATGGCCTCAAATAATTCGTCTAGTGTGCCAAATCCTCCTGGCATTACGACGAACCCCTGAGAGTATTTAACGAACATAACTTTTCGGACAAAGAAGTAATCAAAATCAAGACTCTTGTCACTATCTATATAGGGGTTGTCATGCTGTTCAAAGGGCAGGTCAATATTAAGGCCAACGGAAGTGCCTCCTGCTAAATGTGCGCCTCTGTTACCAGCTTCCATAATACCGGGACCACCACCCGTTATAATTCCGTATCCCGCTTCCGAAACGCTTTTAGCAATAGACACTGCCAACTCATAATATTGATCCCCGGGTTTGGTTCTCGCCGAACCAAAGATGGTAACACATGGGCCTATGACACTCATCTTCTCAAAACCCATGACAAATTCTCCCATGATCTTAAAAATGGCCCAGGAGTCATTGGTCTTTATTTCATTCCAACCTTTGTGATGTTTTTCTTTTCTCATCTTGATATACTGTAAAACGAATAATTTATTGACTCATTATAAAATTTGGCAAAACAATTCTCAAAGGCTCATCGCGAGGTTTAATTCCTTTTTTAAGAAATGCGCTGTATAGCTTTTTTCATCTAAGACAACCTCTTCAGGCGATCCTTCTGCCACGATCATTCCACCGCCTCTTCCTCCTTCATATCCAATATCAATAATATGATCTACCATTTTAATAACATCCATATTGTGTTCTATGATCAATATGGTATTTCCTTTATCTACCAATTTATTCAATACCTCCATCAATACACGAATGTCTTCAAAATGGAGTCCGGTGGTTGGTTCATCCAGAATATAAAAAGTATTTCCTGTATCTCGCTTAGATAATTCAGTGGCCAATTTCACCCTTTGTGCCTCACCTCCGGATAAGGTGGTTGATTGTTGCCCAAGTGAAATATAACCAAGACCAACATCTTTTATAGTTTTTAATTTCCTGTAGATCTTGGGGATATTCTCAAAGAAGTCTGCAGCTTCTTCTATTGTCATCTCCAAAACATCGGAGATGGATTTTCCTTTGTACCGTATTTCAAGGGTTTCCCTGTTAAAACGTTTCCCATTGCACGTTTCACATTCTACATAGACATCGGGAAGAAAATTCATCTCTATTACCCTTAGACCGCCACCTTTACAGGTTTCACATCTCCCACCCTTTACATTGAAACTAAATCTGCCGGGTTTATAACCCCGTATGGCGGCTTCTGGTGTTTTGGTAAACAAGGTCCTGATCTCACTGAATACCCCCGTATAGGTTGCCGGATTAGATCGTGGCGTTCTGCCTATAGGCGATTGATTAATGTCAATAACCTTATCAACATGCTGTAACCCACTTATCTTCTTGTATGGCATAGGTTTTTTGACCCCATTGAAGTAATGCGCATTCATAATAGGGTAAAGGGTCTCGTTTACCAAGGTAGATTTACCACTTCCCGAAACACCTGTAACACCTATCATTTTGCCTAAGGGAAAATGAGCAGTGATGTTCTGTAAATTGTTTCCGGTGCATCCTTCCAAAATAAGTTGTTTTCCATTTCCTTTACGCCTTTTTTTAGGAAGGGGAATTTCCTTGACTCCCGTCATGTAGTCTGCAGTGAGTGTATGGTGCTGTTTAAGTTCAGCCGGGGTTCCTTCTGAGATGATCTCTCCTCCGTGCTTTCCGGCCAAGGGTCCTATGTCTATAACATGATCTGCACTTTCAATCATCTCCTTGTCATGTTCTACAACAATGATCGAATTCCCAAGGTCTCTTAACGCTTCCAAAGACTGTATCAGTCGGTCGTTGTCTCGTTGATGAAGTCCTATACTCGGTTCATCCAGGATATACAGAACACCTACCAATTGAGACCCTATCTGGGTGGCAAGCCTTATCCGTTGAGCCTCGCCTCCAGATAAGGATTTAGAACTTCTGTTCAAAGAAAGGTAATCTAACCCCACATCTAATAGAAATTGGATCCTGCTATTTATTTCTTTGATAATATCGGTTGCGATTATTTTTTGATTCCCTTCTAAGGTTTCGGCAAGCCCCTTGAAGAATGCTGCCAACTCTATAATATCCATAGCAGCGAGATCTGCTATATTCTTATCACCAATTCTAAAATTTAACGATGCTTTCTTAAGTCTGGATCCGTTACACTCCGGACATTGGATCTTATCCATATATTCCTTGGCCCAACGTTTGATGGAGGTAGAATCTGCACCCTGGAATTGATTCTTAATAAAATTGGCTATGCCTTCGTAATCTATTTTATACTCTCTTTTAACCCCCAGGGTTTTTGAATCTAACACAAAACTATCTTCCCCACCATAGAGGATTAGCTGCATAGCATCCTCTGGGATTTGCTCCATCGGATCAGACAATTCAAAACTATAGCGTTTGGCAATCGTTTCCAGCTGTTTAAACGCCCAGGATTTCTTGTACTCGCCTAAAGGGGCAATTCCTCCTGCAGTAACCGATAACTTTTTATTTGGAAAGATCTTGTCTTCATTTACTTCGTAGATGTGCCCAAGACCATTACACTCTTCACACATTCCTTTTGGAGAATTGAAAGAGAATGTATTGGGTTCCGGGGTAGGATAGGAGATACCGGTAGTTGGACACATAAGATCCCTGCTGAAATAACGGGGTTCCGTTTCACCTTCTGCCAAAACCATCATAACATCATTTCCACTATACATGGCAGTATTAATGGTCTCATTAAGGCGTTTATCGAGGTCCGTATTATCTGTAACTGCTAAACGATCTATTACAATTTCAATGTCGTGCATCTTGTAACGATCTACCTTCATTCCTTTATGGATATCCTTTAATTCTCCATCTACCCGCACCTTTACAAATCCCTGTTTGGCAATTTGCTCAAAAAGTTCCCGATAATGTCCTTTTCTGGATTTAACAACCGGGGCCAAGACATTAATGCGCTGACCCTGATAGCTAGACCTGATGAGCTCCTTGATCTGCTCATCCGAATAGCTTACCATTTTTTCACCGGTATTGTAACTATAGGCATCAGCTGCCCTTGCAAATAGTAATCTAAGAAAATCGTATACCTCTGTTACGGTCCCTACAGTGGAACGAGGCGATTTGGAGGTTGTTTTTTGTTCTATGGCTATGACCGGTGAGAGACCATCTATCTTGTCAACGTCAGGCCGCTCTAACCCACCTAAAAATTGACGCGCATAGGCTGAAAATGTTTCAATGTAACGTCTTTGCCCTTCAGCGTAGATAGTATCGAATGCCAGAGAAGATTTTCCGCTGCCAGAAAGACCGGTTATTACCACTAACTTTTCTCTGGGAATACTGACATCTATGTTCTTCAGATTATGGACCCGTGCTCCTTTAACCTCAATATGTTCATCAAATTTTGTCATGTAACAAGGCAAAGTGGCAAAGGTACTCTTTTGAGCTATAAAAAAGAAGCTGGAGTCTTTTATGAATTGTTAATTCGAAATTAAATAGCAAGGGATTTAATCGCGCTGCGCAAAATTAAAATACTACAGAATTGAACATACTTAGGGTTTGATATTTGTAATTCACTTCTTTAAGCCACTGCCTGAATTTTACGTGTGTTCTGCCTGTTGTTTTTTGAGGTCGCCTGCCCTAAAGTGCCTATCTTTAGTGAACGATCCGGGGTAGCTAATCCATGATCATTATCAGGAAAAAATTGTTCTAACTGATCCAGGGGTAGCGAAGTAAATGACATGTTGCCATCCCTGTGATGTAAGCCAATACTCCTTTTGGAATCATATATGACCCATTCCTTTTCTCTATAACGTGTTCTAAAAAATTTGGAGATCAGAGGAAGAACATTAAATTTTGGATGAATAGTGTGTATTGACGGACTATCACCGTTTTGATCCAAAAACAACATATGTTCAACTTGATATTTTTCCTTTTCTACTGAACGAGCAAGTTGTTCTAAATGCAATTCATAGGAGACCGTTATACCATTATCATATAGGTCAGCATTGCCTGTGAGCTTTTGGTAGAATTGATATAATTTCCATTCAATATGTTTCTCTTCACTAAGGAATGCAAAATAAAGCAGTTTTAATGCCCCATAGTTCTTACTCCGTAAAGAATTCCAAACTGAACGAGCCTTTTTTAAATCTGTGGCAATAAATCTTGAGTCTGTAAACAGTACTTCCTGTTGCTCGTTCTTTTTTTGAATGTTATCTGGTGTTAGCTTTCTTGAATTCACTTCATAAAGCAAACTTAGAAATCCATTAAAACTACCATCATAGAATATGATATCTTTTTTATGTTCCATAACATCATTGTCTTTAAATTAGTTAGCACACACCTCTTTTTTGTATATTATCCAAATATATGGATATATTCCATAATATGGAAATAATCCTACTTTTATTTTGGATATAATCCAAATTATGTATCTTTGGAGAAAGCAGGGCAATTGACTCATTTAGATAAAGAATTATGGAGAACGAAATAACAATCAAGCGTTTCATTGATATTCGCCGAGGATTAGGATATACTCAGGCAGAATTTGCCTCTTTATTAGGGGTATCAAGTACAACAGCAGATATTGAAAGAGGGCGTACAAAGCTATCCGGAAAAGTAGTTTCTGAATTGTTAAGGCAGTTTAAGATCAATCCTTTATGGCTTTTTGGGGAAAGCGAACAACAATATCTGGAGTCATCAAATACAAGTGTTATTCCAAAGGTGGTCACCGTAGATAGTTCTGAAAATGAGAATATGGTCCTTGTTAATGCCAAAGCAGCCGCAGGTTACCCGCAGAATATCCAGGATACTACCTGGTACAGGCAATTACCGGCCTTTGATCTTCCCATACCCGAGTTCAGAAATGCCACGTACAGGGGTTTTCAGGTAGAAGGAGACAGCATGCTTCCCAATTTAAAACCCGGAGAATGGGTTTTGGCCAAAGCAGTTGAGGATATAAAAGATGTAAGCCCTAATAAGATATACGTAGTGGTATTACAAGATGCTGTAATGGTCAAAAAAATTGAGCGTCCGCCCAATACACAACAATTAATCCTGATCTCTCTAAATGAAACCTATCCACCATATCAAATTGAACCACATCAGATTCAGGAACTTTGGCAGGTAAGCAGTAAAATCACTTTTGGGGTAGATGCCACCACCGAAAACGGACTTCTGCGACAATTACAACAATCCATGGAAGAGTTAAAAAAGCAATTAAAAGCGTAGCAGGAATTCTTATTTCCAGGCACGAACTGTTCCCAGGTCCAGCGTGAAGGGACCCACTTTATGTGTTTGAGGTAAGAGGGCGCCGCTTTCTGCTGTATGCCATCCGTCCCAACTAGCCTCGAGTCCATTCAGTGGCAAGATCTGTACCCACATTTTAAAACTAACAGGGAGTCCCTGTTCATTTAGTTTCCAAAGATATGAGTCGCCCGGCGTATCTCCTCCTTTGGTGTAGGTTACCAACAGGGCTGCTTTGCCATCTTCCTGAGTTACCAAACTTCGTTGAGTGCCTTTGTCAAAAATCTTATAAGGAGCAACCAGCCAAAAGGAATCATTATTAAAATAGGCAATGCTTTTTTTTACAAGTTCCTGTTCTTTTTCTTCTGAAATATCTAGCCCTTCAGCCTTAATAGTACTTTTGCCAGGGTCATTGAGGTTTATGTAGGCGGTATAGTCATCCCACTTCACCTGCACTTTTCCCATAGTCTTATCCCAGCGATAGTGGTGCTTGCCTCCCTGGTATGACCAAGACAAATAGCGTGTATTTTTATAGGCATCATGGTTCAATGCTGTTAACATCTTTTGGGCGAGGAAATCTGCCTGGGCAGGGTTTTCTCCAGTCGGTACCGGATCATTAAAATAAATATACTTCAACCCTAATCCGGTAAGAATTAATAGCAAGATGAATATCAATATACGTTTTATCCAAACACGCATCTACATTAAATTAAAGGTGTTATAATCTTCGATATAAAGTAATACTTCAATATCCTACTGCCTTGTCATCACCCCTTGGATCGGCACCTCCTTCTAGTCGGCCATCAGCTAAGACCCTGATAGCATCAACCTTGCCAATTACTGGGGTTCTTCCTTCATTGATCAGATATCCTTTTGCTTTTAAGGCTTCTTTGGTACTGTCTGGAAATCCATCGGGCTCAAAAATGATAAAATCGGGAAGCCACTGATGATGAAATCTGGGTGCCTCTACCGCTTGTTGCATACTCAGTTCAAACTCATAGGTGTTGAGAATTGTTTGGGCAACAGCTGTTATGATCGTGGATCCACCGGGGGTACCAACAACAAGCCAAAGCGCACCATCCCTTTCTACGATTGTTGGCGTCATACTACTCAGCATTCTTTTTTCCGGAGCAATACTATTGGCCTCCGCCCCTATAAGACCGAACATATTGGGAACACCGGGTTTTGAACTAAAATCGTCCATTTCGTTATTCAGAAAGAAGCCAAGTTCATCACAATATAATTTGGAACCATATGCCCCGTTCAATGTAGTTGTTGCAGATACCGCATTTCCTGCAGCATCTACTATAGAGTAATGTGTAGTTTCGGTGCTTTCAATGATCTCAATAGTTCCATGAGCCACATCTTCAGATTTAGTGGCCTTTTCAAAAGAGAAGGTCTCCATTCGTTTATGGAGGTAACGATCATTTAGAAGAAAATCTAACGGAATGGAAACAAAATCGGGGTCGCCCAGATAATAATTACGATCTGCATAGGCACGTCTGAAAGCCTCGGTCATAAGTTGTATAGCCTCAGGCGAATTATGATCAAAGTTGCCTATATCATGCGGTTCTATCATCCTAAAGATCTGATTTATGGTCACCCCTCCGCTACTTGGTGGACTCATACTGATGATACGGAGATCCTTGTAATTGAAGATAACTGGTTGTCTCCAAACCGCTTCGTAGTTAGCAAGATCCTCCTCCGTTACGAAACCACCTTTTTCCTGAATAAAAGATGCAAGTTTTTTGGCAGTTTCTCCTTTGTAAAACTCATCCCGGCCATTTTCCATGATCCTTCGAAGTGTCCTGGCAAGGCTGGGGAAATGCAAGGTATCTCCTGCGATGCATTTGGTATAAAAAAGGGTTTCCTCACCACTTACCTCCAGGATTTGATCTCGGTAACGCTCCCATCTTTCCGCTTGGTTTTTAGTTACAACCGCTCCTTTTTCTGCAAATTCTATTACAGGCTGCAGGATCTCATTTATAGGTAAGCTGCCCATCTTTGCGTGCACCTCAAAAACACCGGCTATGGTTCCGGGTACACCAACTGCGGTAGCCCCCACGGTACTCATTCCGGGAATTACATTCCCCAAAGAATCCAGGTACATGTCCTTGGTGGCAGATATGGGTGCTTTCTCACGATAATCCAACGATCCTACATCACCATTGGCTTTTCTATAGACCATAAAGCCTCCCCCTCCTAAATTTCCTGCAAAAGGATAGGCTACCGCCAATGCAAGTTCTGTAGCAACCATAGCATCAAAGGCATTTCCTCCCTTTTCTAAAATAGCGACTCCAATTGCAGAGGCCTCTTCCCTCGCTGACACCACCATGGCCTTTTCCGTTACCAGTCCGGTTGGTACTGCCGGAGCTCTTCTGCATTGGAAGGCTGTTAAAATACCTATTGCTGCTACGAATAGGGCGACAGGTCTTAGCTTTAGGATGCGACTGGCTCTGTTTATCTTGGGTAAAAAGGATAGGATTTTCACAGGTCTTTGTATTTCTTCTGTGAAAAGATAACTAAATCCTTAAAAAAACTATGGAATTCTGTTTCGAAAAGATCATAGTGCTTTCTTAAATCAATTACAGCCTTGTCCATCTTACTCCGCCTACCGGTTCGTCTGTAAAGACCATTTAACACTTGGGCAATGCCTTCAATCTGCCTGTAGTTAAGCAACCAATTATCTTCTATCATGTAGGGCATAAGTTTTTTGGTAGGTTCCGGGAGTATCTCGTAGTTATCGTGCAACAAGGAATAGAATCTATCCACAAAGGTCTCTAGCCGTTCTTCAGAATAATCTTCCCAATTTTTGGCCAGGTAATGATCATAAAAAACATCCACAACCACTCTGCTGTAGTGCCCTTGAGTGGCATGCAGACGTTTGCTGCTCTTTCTGTGGATCGGATGCGCATCCGTATAGGTGTCAATTGCCCTATGCAATATAATTCCCTTTTGAATTTGCTCAGGGAAATGACTATAACGATTCCCCCTGATACTATCGGCAACAAAATTTCCAATACTGACCTCGTCGTTATCAAAGGACAGAAAAATATGCGCTAAAAAATTCATCGTCCGAATTTACAAAGAAGGGTCCCATCATAATACTCTATACCTGTATATTTGCAAAAACTTTTACCAGCTTTATGACACTAATTAAATCCATTTCTGGCATTAGGGGAACCATTGGCGGGTTACCCGGTGAAAATTTAACTCCGGTAGATACTGTAAAATTTGCAGCGGCCTATGGTACTTTCCTAAAGAATCAATATCCCAAAAAACAACTTACCGTTGTCATTGGGAGAGATGCCAGGATCTCTGGGGAAATGATTCAGAATCTCGTGGTTTCAACACTTGTTGGACTTGGAATAGACGTAGTAGATCTTGGGCTTTCCACAACACCCACTGTTGAAATTGCCGTTCCCATGGAGCAGGCAGATGGCGGAATCATATTAACGGCCAGCCATAATCCCAAACAGTGGAACGCCTTAAAATTACTTAATCAAAAAGGGGAGTTCCTAAATGCAGACGAAGGAGCTATTATCCTGGAACTGGCAGACAAAGAGGATTTTAGCTTTGCAGGTGTAGATTCACTTGGCCAGGTGCAGAAAAATGATTCCTATATAGACATTCACATAGATGAAGTGCTCAACCTTCCCCTGGTTGATGCGGAAACCATTAGAAAAGGAACGTTTAAGGTAGTGGTAGATGGCGTTAATTCTTCGGGAGGAATTGCAATTCCAAAATTATTGCAAGAACTGGGAGTGGAGGTCATAGAACTGTATTGTGATCCAACAGGGCATTTCCCTCATAACCCGGAACCCCTGAAAGAACACTTAAAAGACATCTGTCAGTTGGTGGTGAAGGAAAAAGCTGATTTTGGTATAGTGGTGGATCCGGATGTTGATAGGCTTGCCTTTATTAGCGAAGATGGGGAAATGTTCGGAGAAGAATATACGCTGGTTGCCTGTGCTGACTATGTTTTAGGTAAAACACCGGGAAATACCGTATCCAATTTATCGTCTACGCGTGCTTT
The DNA here is from genome assembly GCA_024639765.1 of Eudoraea sp. Lineage (GTDB taxonomy): Bacteria > Bacteroidota > Bacteroidia > Flavobacteriales > Flavobacteriaceae > Muriicola. Next base: position 37,696 of record JAHEHU010000009.1, on the reverse strand, counting down.
GCGAGATATAACGGAGAAACATAAAGGAACCTATACAGCAGCAGCTGTAGGGGAGGTTAACGTGGTGGCTCAAATGAAGTCTTCCAAGGCCATTATTGGAGGTGAAGGGAATGGAGGCATCATTTATCCTGAAAGTCATTACGGGAGAGATGCACTGGTAGGAACTGCCTTATTTCTTATGCTAATGGCTGAAAGGGGAGGGAAGGTAAGCGAGTTACGCAAGAGTTATCCTGCCTATTTTATGAGTAAGAAAAAAATTGAACTCACTCCAAGTATCAATGTAGATAGCATATTGGAAAATATGGCAGCTGCTTATCAACAGGAAGATCCAAGCACCATTGATGGTGTGAAAATAGATTTTGCCAATAAATGGGTGCACCTGAGAAAATCGAATACGGAACCCATCATAAGAGTATATACTGAGGCGCCAAGTCAAAAAGAAGCCGATGCCTTGGCAGATCATATCATTTCAGAGATCCAGGAGATCACAAATAAAGGATAGCTAATTTACAGGGGCTTTGTCCCTGTGTTTCCATCGGCGATGGGTCCATAAATAGTGTTCCGGACGTTCTTTAATCTGCTGTTCCGCAAGCTTTAAGAACTGTTCTGTTATCTCGTGCTCTTTTGTACTCTTGCCATTCTTTGTTATGGGAATAAAATCGGCTCTGTAATATCCACGTTTTATCTTCGAAACCTTTAAGAAGACGACCGCCAGGTCTAGTTTTCTGGCCAGTACTTCCGCTCCGTTGAAAACAGGTACCTTTACTCCCATAAATGAGCTCCAGTACTGTCCTTTGTTAACCATGGGCGACTGATCACTTACCATCCCATAGATACCCGTAACATCTTGCTTTTCATTCCGGATCACGGTTTTAACGGTTTCCTTCTGTTCAATAGGTGTCGTGTTCCATTTTGAGCGAAACTTCTTAATCATCCTATCAAAATAGATATTTCCAATTTTTTGATATACGGCAAACCCTTTAGATCTTACATAATTGTTCATACTCACATTCCATTCCCAATTGGCATAGTGCGAACACACTATCAATATGCTCTTCTCCTTTTCAATCTCCTGAATTACTTCAATGTTTTGTATCTGATACCGTTTTTTTACGTCCTCCTTGGAAAGATCCATGGTTTTTACCATTTCAAGGAAAAGGTCACATAGATGCCTGTAAAAATCTCTCTGAATTTGATCTAATTCTTTATTGGACTTTTCAGGCATGGTCAATTTTAAATTAGCACGCACTACTTTTTTTCTATATCCAATAACGTAATACAGAATAAAGAACAAGACATCTGAAAAACCATAAAAAAGGCGATAGGGAAGTATGGAAATCAGCCAAAGAAGAGGGTAGGCCAAAATATAGGTAAGTAGTTGCATTCAATTTAAATATGGGCAAATATAGCTATATTTGGCACCAAACATTCGAGCAAAATTGATGAATTTACACTGGGCTACTTTGGCCATTATTGCAGCCAATGTGCTGGTCTCTCTTAAAGGTTTTAATGATCAGGGGTTCTTTGAACGCTATAAATTTGGCATTGGTGCCATACAGGCCGGACAGAAAGACAGAATGCTTACTTCGGGGTTTTTACACGTAGACCTATCACATCTTTTTCTGAATATGTTTACCCTTTATTTTTTTGCAGATGTGGTGATCCGTTGGTTTGGTCCAACCCAGTTTATCCTTATCTACTTTGTTAGTTTACTCGCCGGTAGTCTGTTGGCTTTATTCTTTCATAAACAAGAACCATTCTACAGCGCAGTGGGAGCCAGTGGGGCCGTAACGGGGATCTTGTATGCTGCCATTCTACTTCAGCCTGATATGCGATTGGGAATCATGTTCATCCCTATACCATTGCCGGCATATGTGCTTGGAATACTTTATATGCTCTACTCCATTTATGGTATGAAAAAAAGACTTGGTAATATTGGTCATACAGCTCATTTTGGCGGGGCCATTGGGGGGTATTGTATAACCCTTCTTTTAAAACCAGAACTGTTTATAACAGATACGCTGATGGTTATACTTTTAGCCCTGCCTATCGCGATCCTTTTTGTCTTGGAAAAATTGGGCAAATTATAAGCAATTTCGCTTTTGATTAATAGTCCCGGAGGTCTTTTGAATATTACGTTATACCCACTTTTGTGCCGTTCAACTAATAAAACTGGTGGAGGTATACTTTTTACGTTACTTTGTCGTTACTGTAGTGCCCAAACTACGGTTTTAAATACCTACTTATGAAAAAAGGAATATTTTCAATATTTCTGATGGCATTCGTGTTTGTTGCATCTTGTAGTGATGAGACGACCATCTTTATTGACGAACAAAAATCAAGTATTTTCGAGGAAAATGACGCTATCACTTTAGCGGGCAGCGTTAATTTTGAAAACGCCGGGGTGTTAGAAATAGCTATTGATGAAAATTATACCGGTAAGCGTACTTCTAAAGCTGTAGAAGAACCAGCAGGTAACTATCCAATGACACTTATTGCCCAGGTAAATTCACCTACCTATGGCCCAATAACCTCGCTTACGGCGGCACATGTATATGTAGAGAACGATTATGCCTATGTTGCTTACAATACGGCCGGGGAGGACTATTCAGGAGCTATAGATATTATCAATGTGGCAGATCCTAACAATCCTACGGTTACCTCCAGAGTGGTATATGCAAATGCGGATATTAATTCGCTTCAATATTCTGATGGATATTTATTTGCTGTTGGCGGTATGGATGCTACATCGAGCTTTACAGCATTGTCTAATTCCTTTATCACCAAGATCCCTGTTTTCAGTGGGGTGATGGATACAGATGCTGGCGTTATCTATGGTTTCCAGGCAGGAGACAATGCTACTGATATTGCCATTGATAAGAATGAAGTGTATGTGACCAGTGGAAAGGACGGAACCATAACCATTTATGATACCAAGGATCTTAGCATTAAAGAGGAAGAGGCATATGCAGATCTTAGGTCGCTAGCTTTTTATGATAACAAGGTTGCTGTGCTAGATGCCGGTATGGGAATACGCATACTTGACGACAACTTAAAACTTAAGAAAGAAATTCCTGTAGATACAGATTTTGGATTATATACTAAACGTTCTATTGATTTTATTGAAGACAAGATCATTTTAGCCGAAGGTGCTAAAGGAGCGGGAGTCTATTCGCATGATTCAGGAACTTTATTACAATATATTCCAATTATTACAGATCCTTTAAACCCACCTACAGGCGACATGGTAACCAATGCGGTTGCCATAAATAAAGATATGGTCTTAATGGCGAATGGTGGTGCCGGACTTTCTGTTTCAGACGATGAAGGAAATACTACAGAACCGTATGGTGTGATCCAATTGGAAGGATCAATAAATTATGTGCAGACAGTAGGGGATTATGCCTTTGCTGCAGCAGGGCAACAAGGTCTGCAGATTATTAAATTAAATAGGTTATCTCTTAGTTTGGCTGCGCAATGTTCTTCATTAGCGGAGTACAATGGGTCTGCTAAACTGGTGATCAATGAGGGGGAAGAATACGCCTTTAGTGGTTCAAAAAGTTTTAACTTCATAAAGCTGGAGAAGGAGAGCTCATTACTCATTTGTGGTACCTGGACAGTAAGCAATGACGTGGATGTTAAAGAGAATGCGCTGTTGGAAATGAATGGATCTATTAGTGTAGGAAAAAACAAAAGGCGAAAAGAAATTAAGGTTGAAAAAGGGGCAACTTTCAGAGTGGAAGGAAATGTAACCATCTACGGAGATTTGGATCTGGAAGATGACGCTGCTATAGAGTTTATTGGCGAAGATTCAGTTATAAATATCTTTGGAAAAGTAAATATGGGGAATAATGTCTCCGTTACTGGAGTCTTTGAAGATGTACAGAATAAATTCTAATCTTCATGATCAGAAATAAAAAACCCGATGCAAAACATCGGGTTTTTTTGTTTTAATCTTTATCAACCTATTGGAGCAGTTCTCCTATTTTCTCATCCAATGAAGCTCCTCTCAGGTTTTTTGCTACAATGACTCCGTTCTCATCTAAAATGAAAGAGGCCGGTATGGCATCCACATTATACAATTTGGCGATCTCATCAAAATACTTGACGTTGGATACATGGTGCCAGGTTAAGCCATCGGTTTCAATGGCTTTTATCCAGTCGTTCGCATTTCTATCTAAAGACACTCCGAGGATACTTAGTCCTTTATCTTTATACTTATTGTAGACTTTAACCACATTGGGGTTCTCTGCCCGGCATGGCCTGCACCAGGCGGCCCAGAAATCTACTAATGTGACCTTACCCAAAACATCATTTAAGGCAAGCTGTTCCCCATTTGGCTTAGGAGCTGAAAAATTTGGCGCCCTGGATCCTATGGAAGTATTGGCTTCCTTTTCCAAAGCTTCTTTGATCTTCACACCCGTAGTTGTTTCTTGGATTTCGGGGGTAAGGGCATCGTATAATAGTTGAACCTCTGCATTGTCTTTGGCTTTGGTCGTAAGGATCCTGTAAATTATCAAAGCAGAGACAATGGCATTAGGATTCTCCTTTGCATACGTTAGTTCGTAATCTTTCGCTTCTTCCATCAATTCAAAATACTCTTCACGCAAAGAGTTCATGGTTACAGTATCTCTTTTAGATTGTGCATCACGCATGTCCTGATTCATGGAAGAGGCTTTTCTGCTGAGTATTCTGGATCCTTTTAAAAAATCATAGAATAATTCGTTCTGCAGTGTACCGTCTATTTTGGCAAAGGTTAGACTATCTCGTTGGGCAGTGATCTCAATAGTCCCGTTTTCAACGATGATCGGAATATTTTCCTGGCCTTTTCCAAAAAAGATATAATGGAGTTCGGGGCTTTTCCTGGGGTCACCCTTAAACGTAAAAGAACCATTGGTGATCATGGCAGAATCTACCGTGATCAATTGATTCCCTTCGGCATATTTTCTAAGGGTTAACTCAGTGCCCTCTGTGTTTTCACCTTCTATATTTCCTTCAATGACATATCCATTGGTAGTTTCGCAGGTCGCAAATAGCAGTACCAACAGCAAAGGAACAATTACATTTTTCATTTTATATTATTTTGAGCGCAAAGGTACTGATTAGGTGTGCAATAAAAAAAGTCCTTAACATATGCTTTTGTCAAGGACTTTTAAATGTGTTTATAATTTTTTAAAATTGATATCGAATCCCAAGGGCGATATCAAAATCAAAATTATCTGAAAAATCATCATACCCTACCAGACCAATCTCAGGTCTAAAGTCGAGAGAAAGAAGAAGGGGTATATCAAAATTGTACTCAATCCCAATATCGCCTGCACCAAAAATGAACAATCCTCCATCAGGTCCAGCTACAGAAAAATCAACACTACCCAATCCACCACCAACACCATAGTACCAGTTAAAGTTTCCATCTAATTGATGAACCCATTGATAGATTGCTGTTAATTTAAAAGCGTCGAAGTCTCTACTGTCTCTCCAACCGAGATCAATTTCTACTCTATTATTTCGTGCTATGGATTTTTGATAGGAAATTTCAGCTCCAAATCCATCGCTATCACCTAGCCTGAGTCCTAAGGCATGTTCGGAGATAGATTGAGCACTAAGCCCACATGTGGCTAAAAAGAAAAGAAAGGCACTAATTTTTAAAATTTTCATAGATTCTGATATTTAAACATTAAAAATACGTATTCAACTATGTTGTGATGTTAATAATAACTTAATTTCGTCTCTAAAATCTGCCATATTTTGAATTCAATTTCTTTTTCAGAATTAGACAACCGTCTTAATGGCGACCTTCATACGGATATACTTACGAGAAGTCTGTATGCTACGGATGCTTCTGTGTATAGAAAAATTCCATTAGCGGTGGCTTTCCCCAAAAATAAGGAAGATATTAGAAAACTAATACTTTTTGCTGTTTCAAAGAAAGTGGGACTCATTCCAAGAACAGCGGGGACTTCTCTGGCGGGCCAATGCGTTGGGGAAGGTATTGTTGTTGATGTTTCCAGGCATTTTACTGAGATCGTTCATTTTGATAAAGAAAAAAATCAGGTAAGCGTTCAACCTGGAGTTATCCGGGATGAGCTAAATGCCTTCTTAGAACCACACGGACTATTCTTCGGTCCAAATACTTCTACCTCTAACAGGTGTATGATTGGAGGAATGGTAGGGAATAATTCCAGCGGAACCACCTCCATTCAATATGGAGTTACCAGGGATAAGGTACTTTCACTTAAAACAATATTGTCTGATGGTTCTGAGGTCGAATTTTCGGCCTGTACTCCGGCAGTATTCAACCAAAAAAGGGAACTAACTAATCTTGAAGGTAATATTTATAAAGGAATATATAATATACTGTCTAATAGAGATATACAAAATAATATAAAAGAAGAATTCCCTAAAAAAAGCATACATAGGCGCAATACCGGCTACGCCATAGACAGTTTACTGGAAAGTACCTTATTTGAGGGAAATGAAGAGGAGATAAACCTCTGCAAATTACTCAGTGGGAGTGAAGGCACCCTTGCCTTTATGACAGAGATCACACTGCAACTTAATGAACTGCCACCGCCTAAGTCCGCAATGGTGGTTACACATTACAATACGCTGGAGGCTTGTCTTGCTGATGTAGCTCCGGTAATGCAGCACGCCCTGCACACCTGTGAAATGATGGATAAGGTGATACTAGATTGCACAAAGAACAATAAGACCCAGATGGCAAATAGGTTCTTTGTAGATGGCGATCCGGCTGCTCTATTGATGTTGGAAGTAAGGGCTCATAGCGGTGCGGACCTCGATAACCAATTGAAAAGACTTCAGCATACCATACAGGAATCTGGCTTAAGTTATGCCTCACCCGTTTTATATGATAATGATATTAAGTGTGCCCTAGAGTTGCGTAAGGCAGGCCTTGGATTATTGGGAAACATGGTAGGGGATAGAAAGGCTGTAGCGTGTATAGAGGACACAGCGGTTGCTTTGGAAGATCTGAAGGACTTCATTGGAGAATTTACTGAAATTATGAAGGAATTCGATCAAAATGCTGTCTACTATGCCCATGCAGGAGCAGGAGAACTCCATCTCAGGCCCATTTTAAACTTAAAAAAAGAAGAGGATGTCCTCCTGTTTCGCTCCATTACCACCAGGGTAGCTAAACTCACTAAAAAATATAAAGGCTCTTTTAGTGGGGAACATGGAGATGGGATTGTAAGGGCAGAGTTTATTCCACTCATGATAGGGGAGGAAAACTATAAGGTCTTAAAACAAATTAAGACCGTTTTCGATCCCAATAATATCTTCAACCCGGGAAAAATAGTTGATCCATACCCCATGGATGCTTCTCTGAGGTATGAAGTTAACAGGGAGGAGCCACAAATTGGCACCATGCTCAATTTTAGCGATAGTAAAGGGATCCTAAGAGCAGCCGAAAAATGTAATGGGAGTGGCGATTGCAGAAAGACAGAACATGCCAAAGGGGCCATGTGCCCCAGTTATCATGCAACCAGGGATGAGCAGGCAACTACCCGAGGCAGAGCCAATGCACTGCGTGAATTTTTAACTACTAATAACAAGCAAAATAAATTTGATTCTGCTGAGCTAAAAAGTGTTTTTGATCTGTGCCTTAGTTGCAAGGCCTGTGGTAGTGAATGCCCAAGTAATGTAGATGTAGCAACCCTTAAATCCGAGTTTTTGTTTCAGTATCAGGAAACAAATGGGTATTCATTTAGGAATAAGTTATTTGCCTATAACACCTCTTTTAATAGGTTGGCAAGCAAGATCCCCAGGTTCAGCAATACAATTTTTAAAAGTAGATCAATGGGTGGTTTTATCAAGAAAGTTACCGGCGTGGCTGCGCAGAGAAGTTTCCCCATTGTTGGTAAGTTTGATTTTTCATCTTATTTGGCATCCAAAGATCATAGGACAACTAAAAATGGGAAAAAAGTGGTGCTTTATATAGATGAGTTTACGCATTATCTGGATATTGAGATAGGTAGGGATGCCATTGATCTGTTACATGGCCTGGGGTATCAAATTGAGCTATATTTTGGTGAAAGTGGCAGGACATTTATTACCAAAGGATTTTTAAAACAGGCCAGAAGGTTGGCTGAAACCAATCTGGAAGGGTTATACGTCTATACAAAGAATAACATACCAATAATAGGTCTGGAGCCTTCAGCTATTTTAAGTTTTCGGGATGAATACCATCGTTTTCATTTAGAAACAGATAAGGTTACTTCACTCTCAGATAATAGCTGGCTTCTTGAGGAATTTCTGGCAGCTGAAATTGCATCTGGAAGGATCACTAACAGATCCTTTACCAAGGAGGCAAAAACAATTAAAATTCATACCCATTGTCACCAAAAATCCCTTTCAAATCAAAAAGTAACCTTTGACATGTTGAGCTTGCCGGAGAATTATTCCGTAACTATTATCAGTTCGGGTTGTTGTGGCATGGCAGGCTCGTTTGGATATGAGGAGGAACATTATGAGGTAAGTATGAATATTGGAAATCTAAAACTGTTCCCTTCTATAAAAAATAGCGGACCAAATGTATTAATTGCAGCCAACGGCACCAGTTGTCGACATCAGATATCAGACGGCACAGGGGTGAAAGCATATCACCCGGTAACCATTTTAAAAGAGGCATTATTGGCATCTTAATCATGATCAGCATGTTCTTGGTTTGCACTGGTAATACACCTATATTTGACCTCATAAGCGATGGTAATGGTCCTCGCTATTAAGATAACTCACCTTGTATGGCAGGAAATTCCTTCGGAACCCTTTTTAAACTTACTACTTTTGGGGAATCTCACGGGGTTGCCATTGGAGGCATCCTGGAAGGGTGTCCTTCCGGTATTGCTCTTAACATGGACGCTATAAAGGCCGAAATGGATCGCAGGAAGCCAGGACAATCGGCCATTGTAACGCAACGAAAAGAAGAGGACAAAGTGGAATTCTTCTCCGGCATTTTTGAGGGAAAGACCACAGGAACGCCTATTGGCTTCGCCATATACAATAGCAATCAAAAGTCGGCAGATTACTCACACATCAAGGATTCGTACAGACCGTCGCATGCAGACTATGTATACGATCAAAAATATGGCTTCAGGGACTACAGAGGAGGTGGTAGAAGTTCTGCCAGGGAAACAGCCAGTAGAGTGGTGGCAGGAGCCATAGCTAAGCAATTTTTGAAAGAAATAAAAATCAATGCTTTTGTTTCTCAGGTTGGAAGTATTAGTTTAAATATTCCATATCAGGAATTAGACCTTTCCCAGACCGAAGCTAACCCGGTTAGATGTCCGGATAAAACCACAGCAGCTGCCATGGAAGCCCATATCAGGGAAGTAAGAAAGGAAGGAGACACCATTGGAGGGATCATTACCGGAGTAATTCAAAATGTACCTGTAGGATTAGGTGAGCCGGTGTTCGATAAACTTCATGCCCAGTTAGGAAAGGCAATGTTGTCTATAAATGCTGTAAAAGGCTTTGAATACGGCAGTGGCTTTGAGGGGGTAAAGATGAAAGGCAGTGAACACAATGATGCTTTTAATACCGATGGAACTACCAAGACCAATAATAGTGGTGGAGTTCAGGGGGGTATTAGCAATGGCATGGATATCTTTTTCAATATAGCTTTCAAACCGGTAGCAACCATCATACAGCCGTATGAAACCATAGATAAGAAAGGAGATATAGTTCAAACCAAAGGAAAAGGGAGACATGATCCTTGTGTAGTGCCCAGGGCCGTTCCTATTGTGGAGGCTATGGCGGCATTGGTCCTGGCAGACTTCATGTTGCTAAACCGCGTAATTAAAAGTTAATAGTAAGCTATTTACTCGGTTTGTATTCAAAACCTTATCTTTCAAATCTAATCAAAGACATATGAAAAAACTGGAATTGCATTGGCAGATCGTGATAGGCATGGTCGTCGGAATATTATTTGGGTTTGGCATGACTTTAATTTCATGGGGCCCTTCTTTTGTACAGGACTGGATCAATCCTTTTGGGACCATCTTTGTAAAACTTCTTAAACTCATTGCAATTCCACTTATTCTGGCTTCCCTTATAAAAGGGATCTCAGACCTAAAGGATATTTCTAAATTCAGGAATATTGGCCTACGTACCATTGGCATTTATATCGTTACTACAGTTGTAGCAATAAGCATTGGGCTTATACTGGTAAATGTAATGCAGCCTGGGAATGGCATTTCGGAAGAGACCATCACAAAATTAACGGAAACCTATGCTTCAGATGCAGGAGTTACCTCAAAACTGGAAGAAGCTTCTCGTCAAAAGGATAGTGGCCCTCTACAATTTCTGGAAGATATGGTTCCTGATAATGCCTTTGGGGCATTAAGTGATAACAGTTTAATGCTTCAGGTGATCTTTTTTACCATCTTTCTTGGCATCTCAATGTTGCTGATAGGGGAAAAACGATCAAAACCCCTCAAAAAGTTCTTTGATTCACTAAATGATGTAGTCCTTAAAATGGTAGATCTTATCATGTTAACGGCTCCAGTGGCAGTCTTTGCCCTCTTGGCTAATGTAGTGGTATCCTCGGGCGATCCTGATCTGTTGGTGGCGCTTCTTAAATATTCGCTGGTCGTTGTTCTTGGTTTAGCGATAATGATCGTTTTTTATTGTGTTATTGTAGCTACGTATACCAAAAAGAACCCATTTTGGTTCCTTAAGGAGATCAGTCCGGCCCAATTACTGGCATTTTCAACCAGTAGTAGTGCAGCAACGCTCCCGGTAACTATGGAAAGGGTGGAGGAGCATATTGGGGTAGACAAGGAAGTGTCTAGTTTTGTGTTACCTGTAGGCGCCACTATCAATATGGATGGAACCAGTTTATACCAGGGTATTGCGGCAGTGTTTATTTCACAGGCCCTTGGATTTGACCTAAGCTTAGGAGCACAACTAACCATTGTTCTTACAGCCTTACTAGCCTCCATAGGATCTGCTGCAGTTCCCGGAGCGGGCATGGTAATGTTAGTGATCGTTTTAGAGTCCATAAATTTTCCTGCAGATAAATTAGCTATTGGATTAGCCCTGATATTTGCTGTGGACAGACCTCTCGATATGTGCCGAACCATAGTAAATGTTACCGGTGATGCCACCGTTTCAATGATCGTTGCTAAATCAGTTGGGAAGTTGGGAACTCCTCATGTTGAAGAGTGGGATGATTATCTGGATGAAGTAAAACATTAGGCCAAAAATTTTTCCTTTAGTTCTTCGGTGGGGACCATACAACTATCCTTCCTGCCAAACCATTGATACCTGTTTCTGGCTACCCAGTCATATACAGTATCCCGAAATCCTTTTGGAAATCCCATGAATATTCCTAAAAGAGGCCAACCACCACTAAGTGATTTCGCGATCTTTAATGCGGCATCTGATTTAGTATAATAGGCAATTTGAGGTTCAATAAGAATAATGGAATCTATCTTATTGGTGTCTATCCCTCGCTCCTTTATTAGCTTTTGCCCCACAGAACTCTGCAGTGCCGAGAACCTGAAAGTATCATTTTTATCGCGCTTAATGACGAACTGCACCGAGCTGTTACATAGGTTACAAACCCCGTCAAAAAGGATAATCTTTTTCTGTTCCAACATTACTTTTTCTTGGACTCTGCTAATTCTAATTGCTCCACACTCACATTGGTGGTGAAGATACCATAATTTACGACGGCCTTATTTTTTTCCAAACTATCAATACTACCAACGGCTTTGCCATCTAATAACCTAACCTTATCCCCAATTTTAAAAACGGGCCGTGGCCTTTTTTTCTCTCGTACCTTTGCTTTCTTCTGAGCAGCTGCTTTTTTAGTTCGTATGGTCTTTACTTCCTTTTGTACTTCGCGAGTTACAGCCGTCTTTTTTTCTTCCTGCGCCTTTACTTCTTTGGCGGTTTTCTTTTTTCGCTTGCTGTTTTCTGTCTCTACTAGACGCAAAAGTTCTGAGACCAAGGGTCTTTTCTTTTTATCCAGAAAATATTTCTCGGCTACCTTATTCACTTTTGTGCCAAGGTGAATCATTCGTTGGTTGAAATCATATAGTTCCTGGTAGCTTTCAAGCTTGGTCTTTATTTTAGAATTAAGTTTTTCAAGTTTCAAGGCTTCTTCACGGGCCTTATTTTCTTCTTCCTGCAGTCTATTTCCCGTCTTGGCCATTTTACTTCTTTCCTTTTGAAGTTTGGCTATGGTAGCATCGAAACGAATCTTACCTCTTTCAACTTTTTTCTTAGCCTTGTTTATTAGGCTAAAAGGAATACCATTCTTTTGTGCTACCTCAAAGGTAAAAGAACTCCCAGGCTGCCCCAATTCTAAATGAAACGTTGGCTGAAGGGTGCTGCTATCAAAAAGCATATTGGCGTTGGCAGCATGCGGTAATTCATTCGCCAGGGCCTTTAAATTTGCATAGTGGGTGGTTATGACCCCAAAAGCCCCGCGCTCATAGAACACCTCCAGAAAGGCTTCTGCCAGAGCACCACCCAATTCGGGGTCGCTACCCGTACCAAATTCATCGATCAGGAAAAGCGTATTGTCATCGCACTTGCGTAAGAATTGATTCATATTCTTTAGCCTGTAGCTGTAGGTGCTCAGGTGGTTTTCAATAGATTGATTGTCACCAATATCGGTAAGGATCGTTTGAAACAGACATACTGAACTTCGTTCGTGCACAGGTATAAGCAACCCACTCTGAACCATGAGTTGCAGCAAGCCAATGGTCTTTAATGTAATACTTTTACCTCCCGCATTTGGTCCTGAAATAACGATGATCCTGTTTTCCTGATACAGATCTATAGTTTGGGGAAACGTAGGTAATTTGTCGCGTTTATTGGTCAGGTAGAGAAGGGGGTGAAATGCATCTCTGAGAAATAATCTTTTTTCGTGATTTATGGAGGGTTTAATGGCGTTCATTTCCGAGGCGTACTTTGCCTTAGCTCCGGTAACATCTATATGTATCAAATAGTCTTGAAAGGCCCTTAAATCTTCTCTGGAGGGCCTAATTTGATCTGTTAGTAAGTTTAGAATCTTTTGGACCTCTTCTTTCTCATCAAACTGAAGATTAGAGAATTCCCTACTGTATTTGGCAACAGCTTCGGGCTCTATATAGATAATACTTCCAGTTTTGGAAGTGCCCATTACGGTGCCCTTCACTTTCTTTCTGTACATGGATCTTACTGCCAAAACACGCCTATTGTCCACAACAGATTCTCTAATTTCATCAAGAAATTCAGAGGCCTGGTAGGTATTCAATGCGGCACCAAAACTTTGACTAATTTTACCTTTTACGGTAGACATTTGCTGCCTTATTTGTCGCAGTTCAACTGAAGCTGAATCTTTTACCAGACCAAATTTATCAATGACCTCATCAATTAGATCGGGTATTGCTTTAGTTGCCGTCACTGTTTGTGCATATTGATGGAGTAGGGGGTAATACTCACAAAACTTCTTAAAGAACTTCTTGTGTTCAAGAACAGTAAGGCTAATGTGTTTTATTTTTCGAAATCCTGCAATCTCTAAGGTGGTATTTTCAACTTTTAATAATAACAGTTCCTTTTCAATGGCCTCAAATCCATGATTTGGTATTCTGTTTTCGTTGGTGAAGGAGGAGCGGTATTCTGAAGTTTCACCCAATGATGTGAGAATAGCTGTTTCTTCCATCATAGGTTCTAAGGTCAGCGCCTTCTCTTTCCCAAGTTCTGTATTACAACGGCTTGCCACTTGCCTGGTGACAGTAACGAATTCAAGATCCTGAATACTTTTCTTGAGATATTTGTCCATAATAACTTGCCTGAAGGCAAAGGTAGGTATTACCCTCCATTTTTAACAAAATACCGCATAGGCAGGATTTATAAGGCAATAGATGTTCTTAGTTTTAGCTTTCGCATCATTTAAGGTGTATTTCACCACTAGGAGACAGGTTAAGGGCAATAAAAATAGGGGTTCTACTGTTCTTGTACTATAATTTTAAGGAAGTTCTAATTCTGTAAGTAGTACTATGCGTTCCATTATCCAATTTATAGTTTTATTGATGGTACTCAGTGGTTGTAAAAGCACCCACCTGGTAACAGTTTATAGTTTAGAGCCGGCCCCGGTAACACTGGCAAAGGACATAAAGCGTATAGGTATCATCAATGAGGTTCAACCAACAGCTGAGAACAAGGAAATAGGATCCTTTGAGGCTCTTGTGGCAGCCACCGATCAACGGTTATCTATGCAAGGGAAAGAAGCAGCTATAGAAGGACTTTTTGGGGTGTTGCTGAAAGACAAACGTTTTGATACTATTCTAATTCTAGAAAACACCTCTGAGATCTTACAGAAAAAAAGCACTTCTAAAGAAGAAATTCCATGGAAGTTACTCAACGATTTATGCGTATCTAACAACCTAGATGCAGTCTTCTCCCTTTCTTTTTATGAAACGGATACCCGTGTTACCAATAAAAAGTCGACCATGGAAGAAATAGATCTCTTGCGCGTTAAGACTAACGTTTCTGCCCGGGAGATCACCTTAGAAACTTTAATTGAAAACGGTTGGCGCATCTATGATCCTTTTGAAAAAAAGGTCCTAGATGAAATTCGCATCAATGAGGAATTGGTAATACAAGCCAAAGGGGAAGATGCTGTGAATGCATTACGATCCATGACCGATCGTTCAGATTCCGTACTTCTCAGAAGCAGGGGAAGTGGAAATGCCTACGGTATGCGATTGAAACCATATAGCAAGGCTATTCAAAGGGAACTATATATTAAAGGCTCCGAGAAGATAGCACAGGCAAAGGAAGCTATTCAAAAGGAGGATTGGCTGGAAGCAGCCAGATTATGGCAATTGGAAGCGACAAATAAAAAACCCAAAATTAAAGCCATGGCATGTCATAATATGGCTGTGCTTTATGAACTAAAAAATGATCTCTCAAAGGCCATGGAATGGGGAATTCTGGCACAAAGTCATTTCGACGACAAGTACCACAGGGCATACTTGAATGCTTTAAAGCAGCGCGGAATTCAAAATAATCTGGCAGAACAACAATTGGAGAACATAGTGTATTTGAATAAATGATCCTAATTATCTCGTAGTACCTCTTCGTTGAGATCTCTTGTCATTCTTATTTTGTTCTTTAAAATTACATTTTTAAATGTGTATTAACTAAAGAAAAAGATGTCAGTTTGTATTTTTACAGCACACTCAGCATACAAGAAATATGAACGTTGTCATTGATGAAAGTTGGAAGCCATTTCTCAGGAAAGAATTTTCTAAAAACTACTTTGAAAGCCTCGCTCAATTTGTAAAGACAGAATATTCAAAATATACTTGTTATCCAAAAGGTGATAGGATATTCGCCGCTTTTAACCATAGCCAATTTGAAAACACTAAAGTAGTTATCATAGGTCAGGATCCTTATCATGGGCCGGGCCAAGCGAATGGCCTATGCTTTTCAGTGAAGGAGAACGTGCCGCACCCGCCTTCTCTCATAAATATTTTTAAGGAAATAGAAGCAGATCTTGGGATTCCGTATCCCAGGAGTGGTAATTTAGAACGATGGGCGGATCAGGGGATCTTATTGATAAATGCAACCCTTACCGTGAGAGCCAGAGAAGCAGGGAGTCATCAAAAAAAAGGATGGGAGACGTTTACAGATGCAGTTATCAGCTTGCTTTCAGAACAAAAAACAGGATTGGTATTTCTATTATGGGGAGGGTATGCAAAAAAAAAGATTCCCCTGATCAATAGTGAAAAACACCATATACTAACCTCCGGTCATCCTTCGCCATTAAGTGCTAACAGGGGATTGTGGTTTGGCAATAAACACTTCTCTAAAACCAACAAAATATTACGCGATCAAGGCTCTTCTCCTATAGACTGGTAAGATATTCTTTGGAGTTTAATTTATTAGATATTAACTTTAAATTAAGTAATTTATCTTGCACTATATCAATTGTTTGACCACTTAATTGATCTTGAGACCAACGGGTAACGCCAAGCCAATCTCTAATATCTTGCAGATCTAATTTATACCTGTTGGCTAGTGTTTTGTCTATGCTGGGGATCATTTTAAATTCGCTGGTATACCTATTAATTATCTCCAATACGTGGCTCACGGCGCCGGCATCATTGTCGAGAAAATTTTTATTTGCTGCCACAACAAAACAAGGCCAGGGGGTAGGGCAGTCTGCCAATCTTCTAAAGACACCGTCCAATACCAAAGGTTTGGTTGTAAAGTGTTCCCACATAAAATAATCAGCATCTCCTTTTTCCAAAGCTTTAACAGCACCAGAGAGTGTATGTATCACCTCAAAAGACAATTCGTCTATATTCCAATGCTGCGATTCTGCCAATACATAAGCCATTAAATGGCTGCCACTTCCAAATCTGCTAATGGCAGCTTTCGCCCCTTTAAGTTCTGAAAGATCCTGAAACCTGCTCTTTGCCGCCACATGAATTCCCCACAAAAGTGGGGAACTAATGTACTCCTGAACAATACTGGCGGGGTTCCCATCCGAAATACTTTTAATTATTCCCTCAGTTAGGATAATAGCAAGATCTGTTTCCTGCTCTTCCAAAAGCTTGCACATTCTTCCGGTGCCCTCTGGAACGTCTATCCATTCTAAAGATATGCCCCGGTCTTCAAAAGCGGCCTCTTCCATGGCCATGTGCCAGGGAAAATTAAAATGTTCAGGGACTCCGGCGATTCGAATTTTTTTCAAAGGGTGATCAATTTCTTTAATGTCCATTCTATGAGTTCATCTATGGTCCTGGCTGGTTGGCTGGAAAATTGCATACTGGCCCTATTTGCGATAATTGCATTCAAGGAAAGTGCTTTATGTCCCATCATAGCTGATAGTCCATATATGGCCGAGGTCTCCATCTCAAAATTTGTCAATTTTTTATTCTCATAAGAAAATGAGGCTAGTTTTTTATTCAAAAAAGGGTCCTTTGGGGGGAGCCTTAAATGCCTGCCTTGTGGTCCGTAAAACCCTACGTTAGAACCCGTAAAACCGTCGACCACGCCTTCATCCAAAAAATGTTTACGTAGCTGTTCATCACATTTTACAACGTAAGGCTGCGAATTATAGGTTTCCCATTGGCTGTGCTGAAGAAAGGCTCTTTCAATATCAGGAAAACGTATTGCTTCACTTTGGTAATAATACAACACATTATCGAACCCAATAGCATAATTACTTAGCAAAAAGGAATCCACTTTGATCTCTGGTTGAATAGCGCCTGAAGTGCCAACTCTTATAAACGTTAGTTGTTGTTTTTCCTTTTTTATTTCTCTGGATGCCAGGTCAATATTGACAAGGGCATCTAATTCATTTATTACAATATCTATATTATCTGTCCCGATGCCTGTTGATATAACACTAATGCGTTTGCCCTTCAGCCAACCGGTATGTGTGATGAATTCACGTTTATGCCGGGATATTTCCAAGGAGTCGAAGTGTTGTGAAACACGAGAAACGCGCTGCGGGTCACCAACGAGAATAATACAATCTGCTAGTTCTTCTGGGAGTAAATTTAAATGATAGATCCTGCCTTCCTCATTAAGGATCAGTTCTGATGGCCCTAATTGCATGTTATAATTTTAGGATCCGCCCAGATTCGTCATTGTAAAGAAAATTGTATTTCAAAGCGCCACCCAGATAGGATTCATTATCCCTGATCTGCGAATAAAAACTGGTTTTTCCTTCCAGAATGTCTTTCCCCTTTTTAGAGAGGCGCACAGGGTTAAACGTAGTAAATAAGGGTTTTAGGCTTGTGATCATACGATCAAATTGAGTATCCCCATAGCCGTAATACCCTTGATTGGTCAGCATATGATGAATAAGTGCTTTTTTGTTCTTTGGCTTTTGTTCTGCAGCCAATCGCATTATTCTGTTCTCTAATTCATTCAAACCGTTTTTAATGGTTGGAAATCTTTTTAAATGAACTTTAATGGCGTCTGAAAGATAATCGAAATGGTAATGTTCAAAATCGGACATATTCTCGAGACGAATAGGATTGTCGGAACAATACAATTGCCATACATAATCCGCAAATTCTATATCGTCCTGCGTTAGAAATATGCGTTTATTGAATAGTGTTTGTATCTTTTCATCATCTATATCACATAAACCATACAACTTATCCGTACCATCCTCATTTCCGCTACATACCAGTGATATTTGTGCATCGCGTCTATGTGTTTTCAACCAACTCAATACAGCGATCATATTGATCTGGCAAAAAAGATCATATTCAAACCACAGTATGATCTCATCCTGCTGTTTGTGGTTACAGAGACTGCGATACTCCTTTAGTGTTTTTTCTATGAACCAGGATTTGCTTACATTATAATTCTTATGAAGAAATTCGAAGCGTGTTTTCCAAAAAGACTCACTGCCAACATTGGTCTCTGTCCTTCCCTCACACAGCATTTCCCTCCAAGTGATGATGTCACCTTTAAATGGCAGAGATTTTAAACGTTTCGTGAAACTATCTCCATTGGTGATATGCAGTTGCGTGCTCATACTCAAGAAGTGTTGTTTAGGTTCTGGCTACTAAATGTAACACTTAATCGATTAAGATTAAAATAATTAACACAATTCTTCGGGCTAAATCCTTGCTAGTCAGTTCTTGGGTGTTATAGTTTAACCAAAGGAAAATTACCCGCCAACACGTTTGGTTTTAAAGCCATTTTCCTTAAGAAATAACATGATCTTGTCCCGGTAATCTCCCTGTATAATGATAAGTTCGTTCTTGTAAGTTCCGCCTACGCCCAATAGAGTCTTTAATGCCTTGGTCAGTGCCTTTAGATCATCATTTGTTCCTTCATACCCTTCTAGGATGGTGATGGGCTTTCCTTTGCGTTTCTCATATTTACAGAGAATAGGCTGGTCTTGCACCCAGAATTTAGGTTTTTCATTTTTTGGCACATCCGCTTCTTCTGAAGGTTGGTGATCCGGAAACAAATTTTTTAATTGGTCTTGAAGATCCATAGAATAATCTTAAAAAATGTAAATCCCCTTATTTTTTAATAAGGCCAAGCTCTATAAGGCGTTCGTTAAGAAATTCGCCCGCAGTGATATCCGTGAATAACTTAGGATGTTCCTTGTCAATGCAATTTTCAAGGCAATTCAGAGACATCTCCCCAATGGGATGCATGAAAAATGGGATTGAGTACCTGGAACTACCCCAAAGCTCCCTAGGAGGATTTACTACCTGATGTATCGTAGATTTTAATTTATTATTGGACAATCTAGACAACATATCTCCAACGTTTATCATTAACTGATCCTTACTGGCTATGGCATCGATCCATTCTCCTTTGTGATTCATTACCTGCAATCCCCTGCCATGTGCTCCCATCAGCAAGGTGATTAAGTTGATGTCTCCATGAGCCGCAGCACGTATGGCATTTTTAGGTTCTTCTGTGATAGGGGGGTAATGTATTGGCCGAAGAATTGAATTCCCATTATAGATGTATTCATCAAAATACGTTTCCTCCAGATGGAGATGAAGTGCCAAAGCCCGCAAAACATATTGCGCTGTTTTTTCGAGCATCTTATAGGTTTCCTTACCTACCTGGTTAAAGTCGGGCAATTCAGTGACTGTCACATTGGCTGGATATTCTTCCAGCAATGTTGGATTGTTTTGAACGTATTGACCAAAGTGCCAAAACTCCTTCAGATCACCAACTTTCCTGCCTTTGGCATGTTCTTTCCCAAAGGACGTATATCCTCGTTGTCCTCCAATTCCTTCTATCTCATATTTGTCTTTCACCTCCTGTGGTAAGGCAAAGAATTTTTTAATTTCAGCGTATAACGACTCTATTAGACTTTCCGAAAGAAAATGACCGCTTAGGGCTACAAAACCGATTTCTTCAAAAGCCTTTCCCAGGTCATTAACAAATTGCTCTTTTTTAACTGGGTCTTTTGAAAGAAAATCGCTCAGATCCACACTGGGGATGGTGTCCATAGGTGTTGTTTTTAACTTAGAAGCAAAGTTACTAAATTCTCTTTCTAATTTGCCTCATCTCTAGAATGAGATCTTCAAAGCAATTTTGCTACATTTACTGCATCCATTTATGCTAATCGTATTTAAGAACTAATGCAATTTCAACACCATGGGCTTACTGATGAGGTCCTTATAGAGCTTTATAAGGCCATGCTCAAGCCGCGAATGATAGAAGAGAAAATGCTGATACTCCTTCGGCAGGGCAAAATATCCAAATGGTTCAGCGGCATGGGGCAAGAGGCGATTTCCGTTGGGGTAACCATGTCTCTTGAGTCCGAGGAATATATCTTACCCATGCACCGAAATCTAGGTGTTTTTACCACCCGTAATGTCCCTTTACAAAGGCTTTTTGCACAGTGGCAGGGCAAAATGAGCGGCTTTACCAAAGGAAGAGATCGTAGCTTTCATTTTGGTACACAGGAACATAAGATCATAGGCATGATCTCTCATTTAGGTCCTCAATTAGGGGTCGCAGATGGAATTGCACTTGCAGATGTCCTCCAAAAAAACAAAAGAGTAACAGCGGTTTTTACAGGGGAAGGCGCCACCAGTGAAGGGGATTTTCATGAAGCATTAAATATTGCCGCCGTATGGGACCTGCCTGTACTGTTCTGTGTTGAAAATAATGGGTATGGTTTATCCACGCCGGCTAGTGAACAATTTAAATGTAAGCACATTGCTGATAAAGGGAAAGGATACGGCGTTGAATCCTATATCATTGATGGCAACAATATCCTTGAGGTATACACCAAGGTAAAGGCGTTAAGTAAAAGTGTGCGTCAAAGACCACGACCGGTATTACTCGAATTTAAAACCTTTCGCATGAGAGGGCATGAAGAAGCCAGTGGCACAAAATATGTTCCTCAACAATTACTGGATACCTGGGCTGCGAAAGATCCCATTGAAAATTATGTTGAATACCTCAGGAATCAAAAGATCCTTTCTGAGGAGGAAGAAGTAACCATAAAGAAAAACTTCATTCACGAAATAGACGAAAATCTGCAACTGGCGTTTAGTGAAGATATTGTTCATAGTACTGAAACTAATGAGCTAAATGATGTATATAAAAACTTTATATATCAAGAAGTTAAGGAGACTAAAGAGGTATTAAATATTCGTTTGGTGGATGCCATCTCACAAGGATTACGACAATCTATGGAGAAACACCCAAACCTGGTTTTGTTAGGTCAGGATATTGCAGATTATGGGGGTGTTTTTAAAATTACCGAGGGTTTTGTAGAACAATTTGGAACAGAACGGGTAAGAAATACCCCTATTTGTGAATCTGGTATTGTTTCTGCCGCAATGGGGTTGTCTATAAATAAAATGAAGGCGGTGGTGGAGATGCAATTTGCAGATTTTGTCAGCAGCGGATTTAATCCTATTGTAAATTATCTCGCCAAAGTACATTACCGATGGAACGAACCGGCAGATGTGGTTATCAGGATGCCCTGCGGGGCAGGAGTAGGGGCCGGACCTTTTCATTCACAGACCAATGAAGCGTGGTTCACCAAAACACCAGGTCTTAAGATCGCCTATCCTGCTTTTCCTTATGATGCCAAAGGACTTTTGGCAACAGCCATAAATGACCCTAACCCTGTACTGTTCTTTGAACATAAGGCTTTATACAGAAGTTTGTATCAGGATGTGCCTGAAGATTATTATACGTTACCTTTTGGGAAGGCAAGTATCCTACAAACCGGAGAGTCGCTGACGATCGTTACCTATGGTGCCGGGGTACATTGGGTCCTGGAAATTTTAGAAGCAAATCCGGATATTGCGGCAGATCTGATTGATCTTAGAACCTTACAGCCTTTGGATATGGACGCCGTATATACGTCAGTAAAAAAGACCGGCAAGTGCATGATTGTTCAGGAGGACAGTCTGTTTGGGGGGGTTGCCAGTGATATTGCATCTATGGTAATGGAACAGTGCTTTGAATTTTTAGATGCTCCAATAAGACGCGTTGGGAGTTTGGAAACACCCATTCCATTTGCCAGGCAATTGGAAGAACAATACCTGCCAAAAGGCCGTATACAAGAGGTGCTAACAGAATTACTAGCCTATTAACCGCACGTTAAAGCGTGGAACTCTTCAAAAACAGGACTATTTTATAATTTTCAAAAAGTATTGCCCTGAAAACAACTATAGCTGTTTTTTAAACGTATATAAAGTCGAAATCTAAATAACAGAAACATGATTAAAAAATTAATTTTTATTTCGATTGTTATTCTTGTCTCCTCGTGTGGTGTTACCAAGGAGGTACGGGATCAACGAAATCTTATAAGCGGTACCTGGACATTAAATGACGTTCGTTTTGAGAATACCCAGGGGATGTTCAAGGCTGTAGTTTTTAACGATGCAAGTGCCATTTGTTTCGAAGACAGCAACTGGTTCTTCAGAGACAATAATAGCACCGGGCGTTATACTATTAAACAAGGTTCCTTGTGCGAAGGAGGTGATCGGTTTATACGCTGGTCTGTAGTAAGCAACCCTGCCAATTATACCAATCAGTTGCAGTTCAAATTTATTGATGAGAAACGTAATGATATTTCTGGTGGATTGGGATATAGGTTGAATATCGCTTCTCTCACTTCCAATGAAATGATCTTAAAATCGAATGTGATGGTAGACGCTCAAACGGTCACCATCGTTTATGAATTTACTAAAAATTAAAAATGAAAAAGATGTTAAAAAAAGTAGGACTACTGGTATTGATCGCAAGCGTTGGTTTAGGATGTAATGCGGTAAAAAATGCCAATAACACCCAGAAAGGCGCTGTAATAGGGACAACGGGAGGAGCTGTAATAGGCGGGGTCATTGGAAACAACGTTGGTAAGGGAAATACAGTATTAGGAGCTATTATTGGAGGTGTAGTAGGAGGTGTTGCCGGTGGATATATTGGAAATAGAATGGATCGCCAGGCAGAACGAATAGAAGAAGAGATTCCTGGTGCAGAGGTAACTCGTGTTGGAGAAGGAATCAATGTAACATTTAATGAAGGAGCAGGTGTGTATTTTGACACGAACAAATCTAATATTAAAGGTACTTCAGTAGAAACCTTAAATAAACTGGCCGGTATTTTTAAGGAATATCCCAAAACTGTCATCCTTGTTGAAGGTCATACCGATAGTGCAGGGTCTGATGAGTATAATTTAGGGCTGTCAAAATTAAGAGCAGAATCTGTTACGAATTACCTGATTAGCCAGGGAATAGATAGTAGCCGATTCACAACTAAATGGTATGGGGAAGCCCAACCTGTAGCTGACAACACCACAACGGAAGGTAAATCTAGGAACCGACGTGTTGAACTGGGGATCATTGCAAGCGAGGAATTAAAACAGGAAGCGATCCAGAAAACAAAAGGTTAATTCGTACTGTTTCTAAAGCAAAAACCCGACAATTATGTCGGGTTTTTTTTGTGTGGAAATATGTATCTTTCCCTAGTGACTGTATATGATGTTATCATTATTGGGGGAGGACTGGCCGGATTAACGGCAGCCATTCATTTACGCAAAGAACACCATCGCATACTGGTACTTGAAAAAGAAAGGTATCCTCATCACAAGGTATGTGGTGAATACCTATCTAATGAAGTGGTACCTTACCTTCAATTTCTGGGCATAGAATTACCAACTACCATAGAGATCAACACCCTGGAATTCAGTACACAAAAAGGACGTTCACTTCAGCTCTCCTTACCATTGGGAGCGAAAGGAATTAGTCGTTATGCGCTTGATAATTGCCTGTATAAAAGGGCCATTGCCCTTGGTGTGGAGTTTGTTTTCTGTACAGCAGAGAGCATTGAGTTTAGAGAAGACACATTTACAATAAGAAATAATCACGGTCAAGAATTTAAGGCGCCCTTTACCATTGGCGCATTTGGAAAACGATCTAATCTGGATAAGACACTATCTCGGAACTTTTTTGCTAAAAAATCTCCCTGGCTTGGGGTGAAGGCACATTATAAATGGGACGAATTTCCGGATCATCTTGTAGGTCTTCACAGTTTTAAAGGGGGGTATGGAGGATTGTCCAAAACGGAGACCGGAGCAGTTAATTTTTGTTATTTGGTGACCTATGAAAGCTTTCAAAAAAGACAAAATATTGATGAATTCAATGAGTTGGTGGTTGCACAGAATCCGTATTTGGCGAACTTTTTAAGTAAAGCCACCATGGAATTCAAAAAACCCCTGAGCATTGCTCAAATTTCCTTCGAGGAGAAAGATCCTGTTGAGGACCATATCATAATGTGTGGGGATTCTGCCGGACTTATTCACCCCTTATGTGGTAACGGAATGGCCATGGCCATCCATAGCGCTAAAATAGCTTCAGAACTCATACATGTATATTTAAAAGAAGGACAAATGGAGCGCAATACGATAGAAAAAGAGTATGCTCTATTATGGCAGTATTTTTTTGGGAAGAGGATAAGAACAGGAAGGCGTCTTCAAAAGCTCCTAATGTCTCCTAAAACCGGCAATATGCTTTTCTCCATGGCCACGCTATCCAAGGGAATGCTTAGGCGTATCATTCGGAAAACGCATGGAAAACCAATAAAAGTATGATCCGTTTTAAGCAGCGAAGTACCGATAATGAATTAATGGATGATCTGAGTTTAAGTGAAGACCAGATCAGGTCTGTTCTAAAGGATATTACACTAGCTAATAAATGGCTGGGGGGAGCTAAGATCACTTTAAAAGCCCTGGATACTATTTTTGAAAAATACCCCAGGGAAAGTTATACCATAATTGATATGGGGTGTGGTGACGGAAGTATGTTGAGGACAGTAGCAGATCACTGCAAGGCCAAAGGTATCAGAACAGTACTAATAGGTTTAGATCTAAATGAGAAATCGATCAACATCGCCAAAGAATCTAGTCATTATTATGACAATATCAGGTTTATTTCGCAGGATGTTCTTTCTTTAGATCCGGAAGAATATAATTGTGACATACTACTGTGTACACTGACCTTACATCATTTTTCCCGGGAACAGATAGATGCTTTTGTAAAAAAATTCGTCTTATTGACAAAAATTGGGGTCGTTGTAAATGATCTGGACCGAAATAAAATTAGTTTTGCCCTTTTTAGGATATTCAGCCGTATGTTTATGAAGACTGTCATTGCCAAACATGACGGATTGGTCTCTATTAAAAGTGGTTTTTCAGAAAATGACTTTCATGTTTTTTCCAAAGCAGTCCCTGATATGGATTATACAGTTCGATGGAGGTGGGCCTTTAGATATGAATGGATCCTAACGCACCCAAATAGATAGATTGTTATGAATGAAGTACATGTTGTTTCCGTTGCCAAAGAACTCCCGGAGTACTACAGAGACACCAAGGATATCCTACCACTTGTAGACGTTTGGTTATCAGCTCAGAGTGATCGATTTAGGCGAAAGGTCATCAAGATCTTTGAAGGAGCAGGTGTAGATCGCAGATATGGCATAATGGACCCCGAAGAGGTTTTTACCGCCACTACTTTTGAGCAAAAGAATGCGATCTATGTACGTGAAATAAAAAAATTGGGGACAGCAGTACTTAATAAAGCTCTTAAGAAGAATCAGTGGACCCCTGAAAGTTTAGACTATATAATTACTGTAAGTTGTACAGGCATCATGATCCCGTCGCTGGATGCCTATATCATTAATGATCTGGGTTTACGGCAAGATGTTGTTCGTTTACCCGTAACCGAGATGGGATGTGCGGCTGGTGTTTCAGGAATGATCTATGCAAGTAATTTTTTGCGTTCTAATCCGGGTAAAAGGGCAGCAGTGATTGCCGTTGAGAGCCCAACAGCTACTTTTCAACTAAATGATTTTTCCATGGCCAATATGGTAAGTGCAGCCATTTTTGGGGACGGGGCAGCCTGTGTATTACTTTCATCTGAAGAGCAAGCTGCCGGACCCGTAATAGTAGGGGAGGAAATGTATCATTTTAAAGATGCTACACATTTGATGGGCTTTGACCTTGTAAATACAGGCCTGAAAATGATCCTGGATCCCAAGGTTCCTGAGACCATTTCAGAGCATTTCCCCGATATTGTCTATCCTTTTCTTCAAAAGCATCAGAGTTCCATGGATAAGGTTCATCATCTTATTTTCCATCCCGGGGGGCGTAAGATAGTGCAGACCGTTGAGGATCTTTTCGGAGATTTAGGGAAGAATATTGATGACACCAGAGAGACCTTGAGGCTTTATGGCAACATGAGCAGTGCTACCGTTTTATATGTATTGGAGCGGTTTATGGATAAAGAGATTCCCTCGGGAGAGCAAGGGCTCATTCTGAGTTTTGGGCCAGGGTTTTCAGCTCAAAGAGTCTTATTGGAATGGTAAAAGAACTAATAGAGATCAATTTAAAGTATTTTTATACATATAGAGAATAATTAAACGGATGTCTGTAAAAAGTAAAAAACATTGGGTGCTTATCCTGGGAGGAAGTCGTGGATTGGGCCTGGCAACGGCGCAAAAAATGGCAAAGCATGGATATGCTATCTGTATTGTTCATCGTGATAGGCGGGCAGATATGGTGACCATTGAGCAAAGTTTTCGCAAAATAAAAGCAGATGCCATTGATTTCTATTCGGTAAATATGGATGCCTTAAATCCTGAGCGGAGGAAAGAAGTGCTGAATAAGCTTAAAGGGTTGATGGAAGAAGGAGATACCATAAAGGTTTTGATACACAGTATTGCCAAAGGCAGTTTGAAACCCATGTTGGCCAATTCTGAAGGTAGTTTATCGGCGCAGGATATGGAGATCACCATTAGATCTATGGCACTGAGCTTATACGAATGGGTTATGGAGATCCTGAATGAAGGGTTACATGATAAAGACATGAGGGTAATTTCCTTTACCAGTGAAGGGAATAAGAAAGTAATACCAGGGTACGCAGCCGTCGCTGCAGCAAAGGCAACCCTTGAGGCGCTTACACGCAGCATTGCCCTTGAATTGGCATCTGAGGGAGTAAAGGCCAATTGTATACAAGCCGGAGTAACAGAAACCAGTTCTTTTTCTATGATCCCCAACAGCGATCTAATAAAGGAAAATGCGTTAAAAAGAAATCCTTCAGGCCGTATTACTTTGCCAGAAGACATTGCGAATACCGTTTTTCTGTTAAGTATGGATGAGGCAAAATGGATCACAGGTACAATCATAAAGGCTGATGGAGGGGAGAGTTTAACATGAAAAATATTGATGATATCCTTAAGAAACTACCCTACAGTGATCCTTTTTTATTTGTAGATACATTAACAAATGTATCTGATGAGGGCGTTGAAGGCTCCTTTGTTTTTAAAGAAAGTCTCCCTTTTTATAAAGGTCATTTTAAAGAGCACCCTGTAACCCCGGGGGTTATCCTAACTGAGTGTTGCGCCCAGATAGGCCTTGTTTGCCTGGGGATCTATTTGCTGGGCAGGGATAAGATCGTTGAAACCAGTAATATTCAGATTGCCATGAGCAGTATGCAAATGGAGTTTCGTAAAGCCGTGTATCCTAATGAAAAGGTTAGAGTGATCTCTGAGAAAAGCTATTTTCGTTTTTCTAAATTAAAATGTAAGGTAACCATGTATAACAGTCAGAATGAAGTTGTTTGTAAAGGGACCATTTCCGGGATGTTTAATGTGAAAGAAAATGCCTAACCGAGTAGTTATAACAGGATTGGGCGTATGTGCCCCTAATGCTTTAAATAGCATTTCTTTTTCCAATGCTTTGGATAAAAAGGTAAGTGGAATACAATTTCACGCTCAACTTAAAGAATTAAATTTTGGATGTCAAATAGCAGGAAAACCATTAATTACACAAGATCACTTAAATAAATACTTTACGCCTCTGCAGCAGCGCGGACTAAACGCATCCGGACTTGTTTATGGTGTTATCGCCGGGGTAGATGCCTGGAATGATGCCGGCTTGCTACCTACAGATAAAGAAAAGACCGATTGGGATAGTGGTGTCATTTTTGGCACAGGGATCTTAGGTATTGATAAGCTAAGAGAGGCCATATATCTTATTGACGAGGGGAAGACTAAACGCCTGGGAAGCACATCTGTATTACAAACCATGGCTAGTGGAATTAGCGCCTATTTGGGCGGAATTTTAGGATGTGGCAACCAGGTTACCACCAACTCTTCTGCCTGCACAACCGGAACGGAAGGAGTTTTGATGGCGTATGACAGAATTGCTGCTGGCAAGGCCGTTAGAATAATAACAGGGAGTTGTAGTGATAGTGGACCCTATGTATGGGGAGGTTTTGATGCCATGAGGATCTTACCCAGAAATTACAATGATTCACCAACAATGGCAAGTAGACCCATGAGTGCTACCGCAGCAGGTTTTGTGCCGGGTAGTGGAGCAGGAGCTATGGTGCTGGAATCATTGGAAAGCGCATTGGCTCGTAAAGCCCCGATTTATGCAGAAGTGATGGGAGGATCCGTAAATAGTGGGGGGCAGCGTTCTGGTGGCACCATGACAGCGCCTAATAGCGAAGCTGTTCAGCGATGTATTCAGGAGGCGTTAAAACAAAGTAAGGTTTCATCAGAAGAGATAGACGCCATCAACGGGCATTTAACCGCCACATCAAAAGATATGGTAGAAATTGAAAACTGGAGCAGGGCATTGGGCAGGGATGGAAAAGATTTTCCTTATATCAATTCCTTTAAAGGCCTGCTGGGACATTGTTTGGCAGCCGCAGGAAGTATAGAATGTGTTGGTACGGTGCTGCAGATCTCAAATGGTCAGATATACGGTAATGCCAATTGTGAAGACCTGCATCCTGAGATTTCCCGGATCATTGATCCTTCCAGGGTGCTTCAACAGACCTTAACTAGGGCACCTGATGTTGTAGCAAAAGCCAGTTTTGGCTTTGGAGATGTAAATGCTTGTGTTATTTTTAAAAAGTTTTATAATTGAACCATGACAAAAGAAGAACGCTATACGCAATTAAAAGCCATCATATCTCCCTATTTGCCTGAAGATGTTACCGTAGATACCATTACTCCTGAAAGTAATTTTATTAAGGATTTGAATATCAATTCTGCCAATTTAGTGGACATTGTTTTGGATGTAGAAGATGCTTTTGACATTACACTCGAAAATGAGGATATGGACAGTATGCAGACCGTGCAGGATGCATTACGTATCATTGAATCTAAAGTGGCTTGAACGGAATCACTTCACGAGTATCAAAGTCAGTTCAATAAGGCACTTCAACTAGAATAAAAGATCCTTACATCTATTGGTAAGGCAAAGATCCACGGGTAGATTCTTACCCTTCTGTGTCTGGCGTTGTCGTCTTCTCAGGGATCAATAAAGAAAAAATAATTCCCGAAGCAAGAGATGCCAGAATAAGTAATAATGAGATCCAGGAAGGAATATGTATATATTCTTCTGCTAACATTTTTAGTCCTACAAACCCTAAAATTACTACCAGACTATAATTAATAAACCTGAATTTGGTCATCATTCTGGATACCAGAAAATACATCGATCTTAATCCAAGGATGGCCATGATATTTGAACTAAAGACAATAAACGGATCTGCCGTGATTGCCAGAATTGCAGGAATACTATCCAAAGCAAAAAGAATATCGGTTAATTCAATAACAATAAGTGCCACAAATAGTGGTGTGGCCGCTTTAATACCCATACGTCTTATGAAGAAATGATGGCCATTCATATGCGATGTAAGAGGGTATAATTTCCTGAGGTATTTAAAGGCCAGTGCGTTCTTTGGATTGAATTTGATGCTCTCCGATTTGAACATCTTATAGGCGGTATACAACAAAAACACCCCAAAAACATAAATGATCCAGTCAAATTGATTGATAAGAGTGATGCCAAAAAGAATCATCATAGCTCGGAAAACTATGGCACCCAAAATACCCCAAAACAAAACTCTGTGTTGATAAATTGGTGGGATACTGAATGCGGAAAAGATCACCGCGATCACAAATACATTGTCGATGCTCAGCGATAATTCTATGAGATAGCCCGTGATATAGTTTAAAACGGCAGAGTTAGGGGTCATTTCAGTTGGGTTATCTACCAACCCTTTCCAGAATAGCCAATAGATAACACCACTAAAACTCAGGGCAACCGTTACCCACAAGGCCGTCCACAAACTAGCTTCCTTACTTCGGATAACATGGTCGCGTTTATTTAAGACGCCAAGATCTAACGCCAGGAAAATAATAATGAGAAGAATGTAGGCAATCCAAATGAGCATTAACGTCAATTTAATTCAAAAGTCAAGAAGCATGCGTTGATATAAAACAGATTTACAAGATAAGGTCTTCTTTGGATTTACGTCTTTAAAAAATGTCCTTTTTTTGAGAGATAAAAGTATGCCAGAATACCATATGAAATAATTCCACAGGTCAGGAACCCTATAAATACAGGTAATACAGAATCCACCACATAGCTTCCAATAAAAGCACTTATAGGAACAGCCATTAAGGTGGCCAGGCAGCCGGTTAAAGCAGCTCCAATACCAGCAATATGACCCAATGGCTGCATGGCTAAGGCCCGCAGATTTCCAAAAATAAAGCCCACGGCAAAAAATTGGAGGGCAAAGAAACACAAGACCACCCAATATGGCGGATTTACTCCAGATTGAAATAGGATGACATATATCAGTGGAACCATGATATAAAATCCGAGCGCTATGGTTATCAGGCGTAGCATTCCAAATCGAAGTACCAGTGTGCCATTCAATAGTGTTGCAGCGCCAATGGTAATTGCCAGCGTTGCAAAAATATAGGGGAAAGACTCCTTCATAAGGTATTGTTCTTCAAAAATCTGTTGTGAAGTACTTAGATACACCAAAAATGAGCCGGTAATAAATCCCCAAATAAAAGTAAAGACCATGGTTTGCTTATAATTCAATAATTCTCGATACCCATTCACAAAAACATTCATTCTGAAAGAGGTGCGTTTTTCATTGGTTAGAGTTTCCGGCTGTCGCTTCCAAAACCAGAAGGCTACGACGATAGAAAATACTACCTGCACATGAAAAATGGCCTCCCATCCAAAACCATCCAATACCCACTTACCTAAAGTAGGGGCAACAATAGGCACCAAAATGAATATTACTACCACAAAGGATAAGATCCTGGCCATTTGATCTCCGCTATACCGGTCACGTATCATGGCCACACTTATGGTTCTTGGAGCAGAAAGGGCAATACCCTGAAGTATTCGTCCGGTGATCATCATTTCAAAATTAGAGGCATAGACACATAGAATACTGGCACTTATGAAAACAGCAAAACCCATATACACCACCGGTTTTCTACCAATACTATCAGAGATAGGTCCAAAAAGCAACGGCCCAACACCAAGGCCGAGAAAAAAAATGGTAATAAGCAGTTGATTTTGTGAGAGGCTGTTGGTACCCACAGCAGATCCAATAATATCCAGGGCGGGCAGTAACGCATCAAGAGCCAGCGCGGCGATTGACATTAAAGCGGCCATAAGGCCCACAAATTCTAATTGGGAACGCCCTTTTACATCCATCATGTAAAAGTAGCTGATTCTGATGTATAAAACCCTAGATCACCTTAAAGACATATCCCAGGAGCCAATACAGAATGAGAAAGACGAAAACGGTGCCTATACAACCGCAACGGCCACCTCCAATTTTTTTGGCGCCATATCCTGCTATAATAGCCCGAATTAAATTCTTCATTAGAGTAGTTTAGGTAAAAATAGTAATTATAATTACCTTTTTCTAAGATCAAATCGATAGATCAGTCTTGCCTTCGCTTGAAATCCATCCTCAGGATCCACATTCAAACTATTTCTATCATCACCAAAGAATATACCCACAAGAGAAAGGGATATTTTGTCTTCCTGACTATAAACCCTATAATTTCTTGCGTAGGCGTACCCTATTTTTGTCCTTAGAAATAAATTTGAAGTAACCTTAAACTCCCCGTACAGAAAAAAATCCAGGGAAGACCTGGTTACATAATGATCTGGGAAACCTGTATTTTGAATACTGAAAGAGCTTCCCAATCCGTCAAAACGGAACCCGGCAGAAGTAGACTCACTGATGCGATAATTCAGATCTGCCATTGCTGGCAGTAAAAAATTGTATTCCCATTGGGTATTCTTGCTTCGGTGATAAAAACCAATAAGAGGCACTAAGAGCATTCCAAATTCCTCGGTATTGGTATACAAGCCATATGTATATTTTAAACTGGCAGACTTTCTGTTCGTTAAAAGCCCTATGAAACCCAGTTGTTGACCCCTGGAAAAACCACTTGTAAAATCGGAGGTTACCTTTGGAATAAAAACATAGGTACCAGACCATTTCTCCGAATAGGTGGTATTCCATCCCAAACGCAAACTAACAGTATATAAGTTGGTAATTGGTTCAGGCGAAGGGTAGAGACCCACCTGAATACTTCCTGCGTTTATACCCGTTATAAGGGCCTTTTTAGGCGACAACACTATAGGAAAATCCAGATTCAGATTCCATTCCTGAATAGCATTGTCTTCCGCTGTATCTTCAAAAGTTCTGTTAAGGGCCGTAGTATATGAAAAAGAGGCAAGGTCTATGAAGTCCTGGGCAAACAAGGTTGGCCTGCTTCCGGTTAGAAAGATCAACAGTATAATGAACCACGCAGAAACGCTTGTTTTCATACAAGGGGCAAGATAATAGTTTTAGCAGAGTAAATGTCTTTATATTTACTATGTATACACTTTTAGCCATTTCAGAACGCTATTTTCCTATTGAAAATTGAATTATCGTAACTTTAGATAGGAAAGCCATTATTACCGTGAATATCAAAAGGATAAGTATCCCAACATAAAAATACCGGCAAACCACAAGATATAATGTATAAAGACAAATACAGATGCCAGAAGATCAGAACATGAAGAAACGAAATGTATCCACCCGTGGTCCAATTAGCTTCTCTGATCTAAAGATCAAAGAGCCTATACAGATTGCAGCGGGGACACAAGGAGTGTTTCAAGCTTTAAAGCATAGCTTCAATGAAATGGGTGTAACACGCTCTATGAAAGGTCTTTTAAAGATGAATCAAAAAGATGGTTTTGATTGTCCAAGTTGTGCATGGCCAGATCCGGAACAACCTTCCAAAATAGCGGAATATTGTGAGAATGGGGCTAAAGCGTTGGCAGATGAGGCAACCACATCACAGATCGGCAGTGACTTTTTTGCGAAGTATTCCGTAGAGGAATTATCCCAGCTATCGGATTATCAGATCAACTCTTTTGGCCGACTCACAGAGCCTCTGGTGCTGCGGGAGGGGAGTATTCATTACGAGCCCATATCATGGGAAGAGGCCTATCAATTAATAGCAACCCAATTACTCGCCCTGGATCATCCGGATGAGTCCATCTTTTATACTTCAGGAAGGTCTAGCAATGAGGCGGCTTTTTTATATGGCATGTTTGCCCGCGCCCTGGGAACCAATAATCTACCAGACTGTTCTAATATGTGCCATGAATCAAGTGGAGTGGCCCTCTCAGAAACTTTAGGGATAGGGAAGGGGTCTGTTGTCTTAGAAGATCTGTACGGGGCCGAGGTGATCCTGATCGCAGGGCAAAACCCCGGCACCAACCATCCCAGAATGCTTAATGCCCTGGAAAAGTGTAAGAATAACGGAGGGAAGATCGTCAGTATCAATCCATTGTTGGAAAGTGGACTAAGGACCTTTAAAAATCCCCAGTCCGTTTCCGGGATGCTCGGCGGTGGAACGCACCTGGTAGACGTTCATCTTCCGGTAAAGATCAATCAGGACATTCCGCTGGTGAAGGTAATTTTGAAGAAATTGGCAGCCTTAGATACATCTGAAAACAACGTTTTTGATCACGAATTTATCAATACTCATACCGAGGGCTATACTTCGCTGATGGCAGATCTGGAGAACTACGATACGCAGGAACTAGTATCCATGACCGGAGTAGGGGAGGCAGCTATTGATGAAGTGGTCCACTATCTGGCCAAAGCTCAAAAGATCATAGTTTGTTGGGCCATGGGGCTAACGCAGCACAAGAATTCTGTAGCAACTATAAAGGAGTACGTAAATCTCCTATTACTTAAAGGCGCTATCGGAAAACCGAACAGTGGTACGTGCCCCGTGCGTGGGCATAGCAATGTGCAGGGCGACCGTAGCGTGGGGATCATGCATTATGTAAGCAAGGAACTCAATGCACGGATCAAAGAACATCTTGGTTTTACTCCCCCGGAAAAGGCCGGAGTAGATGTGGTGGGAGCTATAAAGGCGATGCATGAAGGCAAAGCAAAAGTATTTATGTGTCTGGGAGGGAATTTTCTGATGGCTGCCTCCGATACAGATTATACGGCGGAAGCTATTCAGAATTGTGATTTAACTGTACAAGTGAGTACCAAACTAAACAGAACACATCTGGTTACGGGCAAAACGGCCCTCATCTTGCCTACGAAGGGCAGATCGGAAAAAGATATTAAAGACGGTAAGGAACGTGTAGTTACTACCGAGAACAGTATGGGCAGGGTACGTGAATCCAGGGGAGTATTAAAACCGGCCTCAAACGAACTAATGAGTGAACCAGAGATCATTGGCGGTATCGCGCATGCCTATTTTAAAGGACAACATCCGGTAAATTGGAAGAAGATGGGGGCTAACTACGAATTGATCAGGTTTATGATCGATCAGGTGGCTAAAGGTTTTAAAAATACAGAGCTACGGGCCAAAGGGGTGGGCTATTACCTGCCAAATAATGCCCGTGAAGGTGACTTTAGCAAACTTCCCAACGGCAAAGCCAAGATCACTGTAAATCCCTTGCCAGACCATGTCCTTGAGGAAGATGAATTTTTGCTGATGACCATACGGTCTCATGATCAGTTTAATACCACTATTTATGGATTAGATGATCGGTACCGCGGTATTTACAATGAACGACGGGTGCTTTTCATGAATCCTGAGGATATGAAGCAACATGGGCTGCAGAAAGAGGAAATTGTTGATCTAAGCAGCAATTATGACGGTATGCACAGGGTGGCGCATCAATTTAAGATAGTGCCCTATGACATTCCACGGCAGAATCTGGCCGCCTATTTCCCGGAGACCAATCCGCTGGTACCCTACAATCATTTTGCTGATTACAGCAGAACTCCCATTAGTAAGTCTGTGAAAGTACGTATTGAGAAGATAGTTTAGTAGCAGCTGTAACAAATAAGCTCGTTTTATGTCATATTACCATTAGATCCCTATAAACTCATCATTCATGATAACAAATAGATCAAACATCAGCAAAGTTTTGATAGTGACATTCTTTTTTCTAATGGCTGTAAACCTTGCTGCTCAACAAAAGTTCACTGCCAGCCAATACCAGGAAGACCTGAGGTTTTTGCAGGAAAATGTTCATAAAAACTTCCCGTTTCTTTTTAAAAAGACTACTGCTGAGGCCTTCGATACCCAGGTAGAAAAATTTTATAAGGCCATCCCCAACATGGCAGACCATGAAGTACTGGTGGGCTTTGCAAAGCTGGTGGCTACTTTTGAATATGGACATACAGTACTGGGGTACTGGGAAGGCATCATTCCGTATCATGAATTGCCAATAGTTTTATACCAATATGATGACGGAGTCTTTCTTCAAGGCGTACATAAAGATTATGAAGCAGCCCTCGGGGCAAAACTTTTGGCCATTGGTGGTGTGCCCATTGAGGAGGCACTAAAAATGATGCGCCCAGTTGTTCCGGCAGAGAATGAATCCTTCGTAAAAGCTTATGGCATTCATTACTTAACCTTTCCGGAATTTTTACACGCCCAGGGGATACTTAATGAAATGACCACGTCCGTAGTACTGAACTTGGAAAAAGACGGGAAACAATTTGAACAAAAAGTCGAAGCCGTACCTTTTGAACGTTTCCCAAGGCAATATGGGATGGTGGTACCCGGGGAAGATTGGTTGGAGTCGCGCAATAGTAGTACCACACCTCTGTATTTAAAAAATCTGGATAAGATCTATTATTATGAATATCTGAAAGACCAGAAAACGGTTTATGTGCGGCACAGTCAGATCATGGACGATTCCATACAGCCCATACCGGAATTCTACGCTGAGTTATTCGATTTCATTGATAAAAATGATGTGGAGAAACTGATCCTGGATGTGCGGTTAAATGGTGGGGGCAATAATTATAAGAACAAGCCCATTGTGACAGGGGTGATCGCAAACAATAAAATTAACCAACCCGGGAAGTTTATAGTGATCATTGGGCGGCGGACCTTTTCTGCCTGCCAGAACCTAGTAAATGAATTGCATACCTACACCAACGCCATTTTTATAGGGGAACCCACGGCCGAGAATATAAATTTCTATGGGGATAATAATCCCCTAACCCTGCCCAATACCCAAATGAGAGCCTTTTTGTCTTTTGCCTGGTGGCAAGACAAGCCCCAATGGGAGAACAGGCCAGCCCTGTATCCTCAGATCGCCACCGGACTCACTTTTGAGCAATACAAAAACAATGAGGATCCGGCATTAGATGCCGCTTTAGCCTATTCAGATACTAATTTTATTGCCAATCCTATGACCTATTTTACTGAATTATTTACCAGTGGGAAGGCAGACCAGATACAACCGGAAGCAGAACGTATGCTAAAGGACCCCAGCTATCAATTCTTTGATTTCGAGGCTGAATTCAACAGGGCAGGAGATGCCATGTTAAATAGTGAGCAGTACGAGGAGGCCTTTTTTATATTTAAATTAAATACGGAACTCTTTCCTAAATCTGCCAACACCTGGGATAGTTTGGCGGAGGCCTATTGGAAATCTGGTAATACAGCAAAAGCCAAAGAATTATATACCAAAACGATTTCCCTTGATCCGGATGGGGAAACCGGGAGACATGCGAGGGAGATGTTACGTGAGATTGTAGCCGATCCAGGGAAGCAATAGTATTTCCAGCTTCCAAGGCCTAGTCTAATTTCGTAAATTCATAGGTATAGTTACTCAGATCGAGTGTAATATGATAGGTGCCTTCTTCCAGCTCAATATTGTTTCCGTCGGGAATGGCATCTCCGGAAAGATTCTTCTCGTTTCCGTAATCACTGCCCCAGTTGCGCAGCCAGCTGTCATTGCACCTGAATTTTACGGTGCCTTTCTTTAGGTAAAGTTCAGTTTCCCAGATGCTGTTTCTGTTATCTGTTTGACGCATAGGAGTAGACCTGCCGCCCACATCATCATACCCATCCAGAGAGGTCCCGATTATACCTACGTTGGCATAAATAGCACGCACATCAGGGTTGTATGCTTTAATCAGCTCCAGGATAGAATTCCCGTAATTCAACTTGGCTTGAGCGCCTCTTCTATAAACAATTTTCTGACTTCGGTACGTTTTTATAATTGCCTGATACTTCTCTGTTTTAAGATCCTTTCGCAATTGATCCAATCTCGATTCACTATAATAATTTGGAGTGGGGTTCCTTACCCAACCTATATTAAGGTCCTCCCTATTCATTTCAGGGTAGGCGAGGTCCTCAGCGATTAAAAAATCGGTCATCATATCACTATTGTTGATATCGTAGGTAGAGCTTCCATCACTTCGCACGATATTTAAATAGCCCGAGATTTGTTTTATGAGTTCGTTCCGTTCCATGTTCTTGTAATCCGACTCCAGATCGTCTACATAGAAAAAAACGTCAGACTGGTAGGATTTAAAGTTATCAAATC
>JAHEHU010000127.1 GCA_024639765.1 Eudoraea sp. | reverse complement strand
GTTCCATGAGCTGTTCACCGTCATTTCGTTCTAAAAGGGCAATTGTATTATCTAATATTGCCAGTTTGTTTTCAATATTCAAAGCTCTTTTCTTTGCTGCTTCCTGCTTCAGTTCACGAGCCTCCTCCAAGGTTATCTCTCCCCTTTTTTGGCGTTGTACGATCTCCTCTACCTCTCTCTTAAGCGCTTCTTTCTCCTCATAGGTCACTTGTTCTTTTTGCTGGTTTAAGGAATCTATCTGTTGTTGTACAGTTACCTGTGCACAAAGGCCCTGCACCAGGAAAAAAAATAGGATTCCTACTGTTACTTTGGATAATGTTGTCATGATTCTTCTGTTTTTTGATTATTGATTGATGAATAAACTTCTCCTGTCCTTATGCCTGTGCATGAAGAAAATAAAACTACTTTATTGTTGTTGATTATTCGTTGCGATAGGCAATGGCCGACCTTACTTTTACATAGCCATCTTTTAATTTTTCAAACAATTGGTCCCTTAAAGATCTGTTAAGTTCGTCTTCTACATTCGATAAAAGTGCCAAGGCATCTACTGATTGAGACGTGCCTGAAATACGATCTCCCAGTAATTCCATTTGAGCCACTCTTAAGAGCGAATCTATGGATGCATCACTAACACTACCTTGAGTACCTTCTAAAATAGCTACCTGGGTGATCACCTCGGTAATTTTTGTATCTACTCTCTCTACTGAAACAATATCTTCCACCATCATTTCTTCGCGGAACTCCTTTTTTCCTACACCCTCTACCATTACTGTCTCAGAAACTTGTGCATTCTCCTGCAAAGGATCCTTTTGTACGATGTTGCCAAGACTCTCATTATCTGCCTTCATTGTCTCCTGAATTTCCAACGTATTTGAAACATCCGAATTACTAATTGCAGTGTTTACAACTTCTTGCGCAGGAGTCACCTCTACAGCGGGCTGGGTAAAATACAGTATGGAAACAAATAAAATCCCAATAAAGCCAGCGGCTATACCATATGACCAATAACCTTTCTTAGATTTTTTTGAAGAAGACCCCAGTTGATCCTCTATCTTATCCCAGGTATTGTTGTCCGGAGTCAAGGTTCGTTTTCCCAACACCTCTCTTATTTTATCTTCTACACTATTCTTAGCCATGATCTCATCATTTTTTCTGTTAGGATTGTACACTTTTTGTTATCTCCAAGCTGCTAATTCTCTGTTGCAAATATTTCCTCGCCTTAAAAAGTTGCGACTTTGAAGTGCTCTCCGAAATATCTAGCATGGAGGCTATTTCCTTGTGCTTGTACCCCTCAACAACATAAAGCACAAATACCATTTTGTATCCTTCGGGAAGAGAATCCACAAGAGACTGTACTTCCGAAGCTTGCAAGGATGATTCAATAAAGACCGTTTCTTCGGCAACCATTTCTGTTTGATCTGAATCAAAGACGACGAACTGGTTTTTTCTCAGGTAGGAGATGGCTTCCCGTATCATGATCCTTCTTACCCAGCCTTCAAAACTGCCCTCATTTCGAAAGGTATGCAAGCCATTGAAGACCTTTACGAAACCGCTGATCATAACATCTTCTGCAAAATGATGGTCTTTTATATACTGTCTGCAAACCGACAACATTTTAGGGGCATATTTTTCATAAAGCATTCTTTGGGCATTTCTATTTCCCTTCAATGCTTTTTTGAGCATCCCTTTTTGGTTATCATACAATGAAATGATCTTCATTTATGGTGTTCTTCTATTATTATAGACGTATGGAATATCAAAAACGTTGCCTGACACCAAAAAAATTTCACTTTTTTTTAAAAAGAATGCGGACAGATCACTTTTTTCGATCTACAACATAGTTCACCATTAGCTGTAATGCCTCTTTATATGGTGAATCGGGATAAGTATTTAAGAGTTGAAGCGCCTCATCCTGATAAGCATGCATTTTAGACTCTGCATATTCCAGACCTCCTTTATCTTTAACGAATTGAATGACCTCTTTCACTCTTTTCTTGTCTTTATTATGGTTCTTCACCGAATTTATAAGCCACCGTTTTTCTTTGACGGATGCATTATTAAGAGCATAGATAAGAGGCAAGGTCATTTTTTGTTCCTTTATGTCTATTCCCGTAGGTTTTCCAATTTTTGTTTCCCCATAGTCAAAAAGGTCATCCTTGATCTGGAAAGCCATTCCACACAGTTCACCAAACTTTCGAAAGGTCTCTACGTGAGGTGTTTCGGGCTGAACTGAACAAGCACCCAAACTGCAGCATGCAGCGATGAGGGTAGCTGTTTTCTGCCGGATGATCTCATAATACACATCTTCGTTAATGTCCAGACGTCTTGCTTTTTCCAATTGCAATAATTCTCCTTCACTGATCTCTCTTATAGCAACTGAAATGATCTTCAAGAGGTCAAAATCCCCGTGTTCCACAGATAATAACATACCTTTCGAAAGCAGATAATCCCCTACCAACACTGCAATCTTGTTCTTCCAAAGCGCATTGATGGAAAAGAACCCTCTGCGTTTATAACTTTCATCTACCACATCGTCGTGGACCAGGGAAGCAGTGTGAATCAGTTCTATGACCGAGGCACCTCTGTAGGTACGTTCATTTACTTCACCATTGTTCACCAATTTGGCAGCGAGAAA
The DNA here is from genome assembly GCA_024639765.1 of Eudoraea sp. GTDB lineage: Bacteria > Bacteroidota > Bacteroidia > Flavobacteriales > Flavobacteriaceae > Muriicola. The sequence continues at coordinate 3,162 of JAHEHU010000127.1, read as the reverse complement.
CACAAACATAGGCCGCATTTGTTTCCCTTTTCGGTTCACTATGTAATACGTGATCCTATTTAAAAGCGCCACTTTAGACGACATGGATTCAAAGAACTTTTGCTCAAAGAGTTCCATTTCCTTTCTAACTGGTTCCTTTATTTGAGATACGATTTTCAATGAAAGTGATTTGCTAAAACTATCCTACTAAAGCCTTAAAATTAGGTAAAAATTACTTCGCACTCAGTGACAGTTCCCCTAATATTCCTCCAGTTACCATATTATACGTACTCTTCAGGCAACAGCCTTAGGATTTGTTTGCCAATTGCCCACAGGCCGCATCAATATCCTTCCCTCGAGAACGTCTCACCGTAACAGTGATCCCATTCTTTTCCAACGTATTTACATATAAGTTGAGTGCCGATTCTCCTGCTTGTTGAAAGGCCCCGTCATCAATAGGATTGTATTCAATTAAATTTACCTTGGCAGGAGCAAATTTGCAAAAATTGACAAGGGCATCCACATCTTTACGGGTATCATTAATCCCTTCCCACACCACGTATTCATAGGTAATCCTGCTTTTGGTCTTTTGATACCAATAGATCAATGAATCCCTTAATTCAGTGAGGGTAAAAGTGGCATTAAATGGCATAATGGAGGTCCTCACCTCATCTATTGCGGAATGCAGGGAAACTGCCAGTTTAAATTTCACCTCGTCATCAGCCATTTTTCGGATCATTTTTGGTACTCCGGAAGTAGAGACGGTGATGCGTTTGGGGGACATCCCTAAACCCTCGCTCCCTGTGATCTTTTCAATGGACTTCAATAAATTATTATAGTTCATTAAAGGCTCTCCCATCCCCATAAAGACAATGTTGCTCAAAGGCCGATCATGATAAAGTCTGCTTTGACGATCAATGGCTACCACTTGATCATAGATCTCATCCGGATTAAGGTTCCGCATCCTTTTTAGGCGGGAAGTTGCACAAAATTTACAATCCAGACTGCAACCAACCTGACTGGAAACGCAGGCGGTAGTCCTTGTACTTGTAGGAATTAGAACCGACTCAACTGTTAGTCCGTCGTGCAGGCGTACTGCATTTTTAATTGTCCCGTCTGTACTGCGCTGCATCGTATCTACCTTAATGTGGTTGATCACATATTGATCCGTCAGCATGGCCCTTGTCTCTTTGGAGAGATTGGTCATATCTTCAAAGGAATGCGCACCTTTCTTCCACAACCATTCGAACACCTGGTCTCCCCTGTAGGCATTGTCTCCATTTTCCTTAAAAAAGGATCTTAGTTGTTCCCTGCTTAAGGCCCGAATGTCTTTCTTTTGAATGGTATCCATGGTTAAAAATAAGAAATCCTGCTCCCCCAAGCGAATATTGGTGGCGCAGGATCCATTGATAATTTGATGACTTAAATGATCAGCATGGCATCGCCATAGGAATAAAAACGATATCCCTCAATAATGGCTTCCTTGTATGCCCGCTTCATTAGGTCATGACCCATAAATGCCGAGACCATCATTAGCAAAGTAGATTTAGGCAAATGAAAATTAGTAACCATGGCATTGGCAATACTAAACTCATAGGGAGGAAAAATAAACTTGTTTGTCCAGCCGTCGAAGGTATTCAGCATATGCTCTGATGATACTGCGCTTTCCAATCCTCTCATTGCCGTAGTTCCAACCGCACAGATCCTGCGTTTAGTATTTTTGGCATTGTTCACAATTTCCGTGGCTTTCTCGTCAATGACCAACTCTTCACTATCCATTTTGTGCTTGGATAGATCCTCTACCTCAACCGGATTAAATGTACCCAAACCTACATGCAGGGTAACCTCAGCAAATTTGACCCCTTTTATCTCCAGGCGTTTTAAAAGGTGCTTTGAAAAATGAAGCCCTGCGGTAGGCGCTGCCACGGCACCTTCATGCTTGGCATAGATGGTCTGATACCGCTGTTCATCCTCCGGTTCAACATCGCGTTTAATATATTTTGGCAAAGGGGTCTCTCCCAATTCACGAAGTTTTCTTCTAAAGTCTATATATGCTCCATCATAGAGAAAACGTAACGTTCGTCCTCTGGATGTGGTATTGTCTATAACTTCTGCCACAAGACTTTCATCTTCTCCAAAATAGAGTTTATTTCCTATTCTGATCTTACGCGCAGGATCTACCAATACATCCCAAAGACGTTGTTCCTCATTTAATTCACGAAGCAAAAATACTTCAATACGTGCTCCTGTCTTTTCCTTATTTCCAAATAATCTTGCAGGGAACACCTTGGTATTGTTCAACACCATAACATCGTCCTCATCAAAATAGTTGATAAGGTCCTTGAACATCTTGTGCTCAATTTTGCCGGTATCTTTATGTACCACCATTAACTTGGATTCATCCCTGTGTTCTGCAGGGTATTCTGCCAATAATTCCTTAGGAAGTTCAAAATTGAAATGCGATAATTTCATAGACTATACTTTTATGGCTGATATTATTATTGAAATGAGATAAAACGTAGGTGCGTATCTTATAAAGAAGGCTCATACAAATCAATTTACCCCCTTTTTTAAGCTTGCAAATATACAACCATGAAACAGGCCTTGTCAAGTAAAACAGTAATAAAATAAGGAATCTTAAGAAGTGATATTCAATTTTAGCTCACGCATATCTTTCCAGAAGTTTGGATACGACTTTGAAACTACCTCTGCATCATTTATAAACAGGGATGTCTTCATTGCTAAAGGAGCAAATGCCATGGCCATTCGATGGTCGTTATACGTATCTATGGCTACCTCCTTTTTAATTATACCACCTGCCTCCAACCGTATATCCTTATCGGACACTCTTACCTTGGCTCCCAACTTGGAGAGTTCATTCTTCAATGCTTCAAGCCGGTCTGTTTCTTTGATCTTCAATGTATGCAAACCAGTGAGATGACAGCCTATTCCCAAACCAAAACAGGTCACAACGATTGTCTGTGCAATATCCGGTGCATCGGCCAAATGAAGAGAAAAAGGTGCCCTATGGCCATTTTTATCTTCTTTTTTGACGGCCGTAGTGCGCTTTACCAGATGAAGGGCCCTGCCCTTATAAATTGTTTCAACCCCAAAATGAGTATACACCTTAGCCAGTATGCTATCTCCTTGAAGACTACTTTTTCTATAAGAAGATATTTCCAG
>JAHEHU010000126.1 GCA_024639765.1 Eudoraea sp. | reverse complement strand
AAAGGATCAACAATTTCTCCTTTGCTCTTAGCCTGGTTCATAGCCACTGTAATAAGGGTATGTGTTGGATCGGCTACAGTAGCCGGTTTAACAGCTGCAGGAATAGTTTTACCAATGGTTTCCGAACCCGGTGTAAATGCTGAATTAATGGTACTGGCCATCGGATCGGGAAGTTTAATGTTGTCACATGTCAACGATGGAGGATTTTGGTTATTTAAAGAGTATTTTAACCTGTCTGTTAAAGATACCCTCAAAACATGGACGGTTATGGAAACTACTGTTGGGATCATGGGACTCATAGGAGTATTAATTTTAAATACATTCATTTAAAACAAGAATATGAACAATTTACCTTCACAACGAATAGCAACTTTGGGGTTAAAATTACCTCCCCCTCCCCCTCCTGCAGGGCTTTATAAACCTATATTGGTAGTTGACAACTTTCTTTATGTATCCGGGCAGGGACCGATGCAATCAGACGGAACATATATTATCGGCAGGGTTGGTGAAGATCTAACCCTGGGCCAGGCCAAACTGGCCGCAGAACAGGTTGGTTTGACTATGCTGTCTACGATACAAACTCATTTTGGAGATCTTGACAAGATAAAAAGGGTAGTAAAAGTACTGGGTATGGTGAATTCTACGCCTGATTTTGGACAACACCCTTTAGTTATTAATGGTTTTAGCGAGTTAATGGCAGATGTTTTTGGTACCGATAATGGCGTTGGAGTGCGAAGTGCCGTGGGTATGATGCTTCCGGGAAATATCCCTGTGGAAATTGAAGCTATGTTTCAACTATATTAATCAAATCCAAAATGGCTGGTAAAAATTGGTACGAACTTGATAATCCTGAGGAAATTGTTTCTCCTTCTTTGTTGGTATATCCGGCAAGAATTGAAAAAAACATCGAATTGATGATTTCAATGATTGGGGATCCATCCAGACTTCGACCGCATATCAAAACTCATAAGACAGCTGAGATAATAGAAATGCAAATGCGACATGGTATTCAAAAATTTAAATGTGCCACGATTGCAGAAGCAGAGCTCTTAGCACAATGTGGCACCAAAGATATTCTATTGGCCATGCAACCTGTCGGCGCTAATTTAAAGAGGTTTTTTGAGCTAATTGCCACCTATCCCAAATCTATATTTTCAACTATCGTGGATAATGAAATTACCATTAACCTCATTTCAAAAATAGCCGCTTCCAACGAGATAGTTGTTCCATTATTCCTGGATCTTAACACAGGCATGAACAGAACAGGGATAAAACCAAATGACCGTGCGGTTGAATTATTTACCCAAATTGCAGAACACGCAAACTTAGATGCCCGCGGACTTCATGCCTATGATGGCCATATAAGGGATGCTGATTTTAAAATGCGAAAACGCACATGTGATGCTGCATTTAATTTAGTTACAAATCTTAAGAATAAAATTGAAGCTTTGGGGTTCGAAGTTAAAACATTAATTATGGGTGGTTCCCCTACTTTCCCAATCCATGCGGTAAGAAATGATGTAGAAACAAGTCCTGGTACTACGTTGCTATGGGATGAGCGCTATGGAACTTCTTTTAAGGATATGCTGTTTTTGCCGGCAGCCGTGTTACTTACCAGAATTATCAGTAAACCCAAAGAAGGAATTATCTGTTTGGATCTGGGGCATAAAGCCGTAGCGCCTGAGATGGATTTTCCAAGGGTTAAAATCTTTGGATTGGAAGATGCTGAACAAACCGGGCAAAGTGAAGAGCATTTAGTGCTGCATTATCCAAAAAGTGAAACCTTAAAAATTGGTGATGTTTTTTATGCCATTCCTATGCATATTTGTCCAACTGTGGCTAAATATTCGAAAGTTCTTACTGTTGAGGATGGCAAAATTACAGGGGCCTGGAAAATTGCAGCAAGAGATCATCAAATGCAAATTTAAAAGGTAGCTATGTTAATTTTTGACGCACATCTTGATTTAGCGATGAACGCAATGGAATGGAACCGGGATCTAACCTGGTCCGTTGAGGAAATCCGCGCAAAGGAGGAAGGGATGACCGATAAACCGGATAGAGGTAAAAATACGGTTTCCCTGGAAGCTATGAGAAAAGGTAATATCGGCATTTGTATGGCAACTCAGATTGCACGTTATGTAAAAAGAGATAATCAACTTCCCGGTTGGAAATCCCCCTACCAGGCCTGGGCACAGACCCAGGGACAACTTGCGTGGTACAGGGCCATGGAGGGACTAGGAGAAATGGCACAGATCACCAACAAAAAGGAATTGAACGGGCATCTGGATTTCTGGAATTCTTCAACTAAAAAGAAAAAGCCAATCGGATATATTTTAACTCTGGAAGGAGCCGACTCCATACTAACCATTGATCAGCTCGAAAAAAGCTATGACCAGGGCCTTCGAGCAATAGGGCCCGCGCATTATGGTCCCGGAACCTATGCTCATGGCACAAATTCTATCGGAGGAATAGGTAATAAAGGGAAAGAACTTCTAAAAGAGATTGCACGATTAAATATTATTTTGGACACCACCCATTTATGCGATGAAAGTTTTTGGGAAACCATGAAGGCCTACCAGGGTCCACTATGGGCCAGCCATAACAACTGCAGGGCCTTGGTAAACCATAACAGGCAATTTTCAGATGAACAAATCATAGAACTTATAAAAAGGAATGCGGTTATTGGTATTGCACTGGATACCTGGATGATGGTTCCAAACTGGGTACGTGGTAAATCGACCCCCAAAGCAATGGGGGTAACCATAGAAACAATGGTTGACCACATAGACCATATTTGTCAACTTGCCGGGAACGCATTACACGTGGGAATAGGAACCGATCTCGATGGCGGTTTTGGCAAAGAGCAAAGTCCGGCTGATATTGATACTATTGCCGATTTACAGAGACTCCCGGATTTACTTCATAAAAGGGGTTATAGTACTAAAGATATTGAAAACATTATGCATGCAAATTTTATACGCTTTCTAAGAAACACCTGGAGCTAATACAAAAAAAATCCTCCCAGGGATTTGGGAGGATTTGACTCAAATAATAATTGAACTAATCTAAAAATTCAACGAACTTTTCTAACCAATGTAGCCATGGTGACAGACTTTAGGTCCCTGAGTGCTTCCATTTCCTGATATGCTTTTTGTTGTGCATCTGTTGCCGGTCCATTACTAGGTCCATTAAAAAATTGATCATAACCGGTAAACATATCCACAGTAATATGGCTTGCATAAGCCTCTGTAGCATAACCCAGCATATTCCGCAATAATCCCCAATTTGCACGACCACCAGAATCTACATCACTTTGATGAAATGGTTTAAAAACTTCAGATTCCATTTTTTCATAAGCTCCTGCCTGCCCGGGTTTTGCTTTCATAAAGTTGATTACCGCGAGAGTTCCAATGGGCATATCAAAATCATCATTCGTCAAATCTATTTCTTGGAGAAATACCCTATGTGTAATATCCCGACTTTTTGCCGTCATCGCCATTTTTTCGTTGTTTTCAGCATCCGATAAATTTGGATACGCAGCAGTCCACGCCTTGTTCCAATCTCCTCCATCCATCATTTTAACCGGGTCATTGTACAGGCTTACAGTCATAAACTGAGCTCCCTGCTCTTGCCCACTTGGTTCAAGACGCCAAAGATCCCAACCTATACAGTCTCCATTCTTAACCCTTTGTTCATGTACTTTTTCCCAAAAAGCCTCTGTTTCTGCATAGGCAGCGCCCTGGTCATCATCTACATGCATAAACTCGAAAATCAGGTAAAGCGGTTCTGAATCCTGGGCAATAGCCGTTAAACTGAACATGGCTATTACCATAATCATAAATAGTTTTTTCATCTTCTTGAATATTAATGGTTTACTACAAGGAATGAAAAGATTAAGGCATTACCAACTATCCTAGGACGAATACAGCATATTGTTGTCCCAAGCATAGGTTCTATTTATCGAAAGAATATGTAATAGCCCTTAGCTAATGATTTTTTCCTCTCTAAGAAATGTATCCAGGCTATCTGCAATGTCATAACATCTACTAACGTTGGAGACACCACTACAGAATCTTGAATCTAATTGATGAGCCTCACATTCAAAACCAGATAGATTTACTTTCTCAAAATTCCGGTTTACGGCTTTACATTGTTCATATAGCTTATCAACAGAAGCACTTTCATCTGGTTCTATACTATTTTCTATTAAAAACCCCTTTAGATAATTATCTATGGCAATATGAGAATTCTGGCATACCATAAAAGAAACGACATCTTCTGCAGGCCTGCACAATTCATCATTAGCTTCTTTCAGTTTTTGAATGGCAGTATTATATAGTCTTTTTGCTTTGTCTTCCATAAACTGTTTTAATTTATAATTGACTTAAATCATGCACTATTATTTATCTCATTTTCTGAATTACAGAATTACATATCTCTAAAAAGTTCCAGACGTTCCCATTTGGTTTCTACCTCTTCCTGAGCCTGCTTCAAAAGTTCTGCGCCTAACTCTGCATTTTCTTTTACGACCCTTGTAAAACGGGTTTCATTATACATAAAGTCGCTTAGCGGAGCGGTTGGTTCTTTTGAATCTAGTCTGAATTTCTTCCCTTTGGGTTTAGAAGGGTCAAACCTGAATAACGGCCAATAACCTGTCTCAACAGCTTTTTGCTGCTGTAATGCCCCATCTTTTAGATCATATCCGTGTTCACCACAGTGTGAATATGCTACAATTAGCGATGGTCCGGGATATGCTGCAGCCTCTTCAATAGCTTTGAGCGTATGAAGATCTTTTGCACCCATGGCTACTTGAGCCACATATACATTCCCGTAAGAAACGGCCTGTAATGCCAGACTTTTTTTACCAGTCCGTTTTCCGGATACTGAGAACTTAGCACTTGCCCCTAGAGGCGTTGCTTTAGAAGTCTGACCTCCGGTATTGGAATATACCTCGGTATCAAGAACCATAATATTTATATCTTCACCCGAGGCTAAAACATGATCAACGCCTCCAAATCCTATATCATAAGCCCAGCCATCGCCACCAAGTATCCAGACTGCTTTTTTACGGAGATATTCTGTAAGCTGACTGAGTTTTACCGCGTGGGGATTATCCTTTTTCTTTGACAATACTTCTTTAAGTTTATCAATATCCGCAAATTTCTGACTGCGTTCCGTTTCAGTTTCTTCCGGATTAGTCAGAATTGCTTCCGTTAATTCAGCCCCAACTACATTTTTAAGATCCTTTAATAGGTTCACTGCAATTTCCTGTTTCTTGGTCAGAGCCAGTTTCATTCCAAAACCAAACTCAGCATTGTCTTCAAATAAGGAATTTGCCCAGGCAGGACCTCTTCCATCCTTGTTCGTTTTGTAAGGAGTTGTTGGTAGATTTCCACCATATATTGAGGAACAACCGGTTGCATTGGCAATAAGAATACTATCGCCATATAATTGTGTTAGCATTTTTATATAAGGAGTCTCACCACATCCGGAACAGGCCCCTGAAAATTCAAATAGCGGTTCTAAAAACTGAGAACCCTTAACATTTGTGATTTGCAAGGCGGTTCTGTCATAGTCTGGCAAATTGATAAAATAATCCCAGTTTACATTTTCCACCTCATCAAAATCGAGTTTCTTCCTCATATTGATGGCTTTAAAATCCTCGATTTCCTTGCTTTCTGCCGGACAAACAGCCACGCATAGGTCACATCCTGTACAATCCTCAGGAGAAACCTGTAATACATAAGATTCAGTTTCCGCGGTAAATGGCCTTCCCTTGGCAGGAACTGATTTCAAACTACCCGGAGCGCTGACTAATTCATTATTAGGTACAACTTTGGCTCTAA
>JAHEHU010000125.1 GCA_024639765.1 Eudoraea sp. | reverse complement strand
ACAATACCAGCAATTTCATCCTGGGTAAAAAGGGCATCTTCAATTTTACGGTCAAAGGTTTCTGACCATATATGTGAACCATCCCTGGTGTCAATTAATTGAACCGTAGTTCGGAAAGTGTCACCTGATTTTCGAACACTCCCTTCCAGTACATAGGCCACATCTAGCTCCTTGCCAATAATGTCTATGGTTACATCTTTACCCTTGTATACAAATGAAGACGTGCGACTAATAACCTTTAGTTCTTTGTATTTGGCCAATCTGTTTAGAATCTCTTCACTTATGCCGTCGGAAAAATACTCCTGGTCTTTGTCGGGGCTCATATCATCGAAAGCCAATACAGCAATGGAGGAGGTGAAAGCCGGCATCATGGAGGCCATGGCTTGCTGGTTTTCCAGGGTGTTTTTCATCCGAACTTGATTCACAACCAAAAGTATCAAAGCAATGCTAAGCCCACCGATAATGACCCGATTCAATTGGAGGTTCTTCTTGGCCGAAACCTTGGGGTCAAAAACTACATCCTCGGTTTTCTTAATCCCTTCTGGTGTGAAATCATATACCCAGGCAATGATAAGCCAGATGGGAAAGCCAATAGAGAGGATTGTAATGGTCGTTTTCATCCAGCCCTGACCCAGCCCAAATGCCGGTATTACAATGGAAAGCACCTGTACCAGGAGCCAGGCGCCTACCAAATAGGCAATTCCCGCCTTAACCACGTGGCGGCGCTGGAGTTCTTTGATGTATGCTTTGAAGTTCATATATATTTATATTAGATTAAAACAGATCCTGCACTTTTATTGTGTATCCCAAAAGAGTTTGGTGGTCCCTTCATCACCACCAATAGCTTTTGAGGCATTGATCCAATTGACTTCATTTAAATTTTGCTCGTTGATAGGATAGGTGTAGCGCGTGGGAACAGGATTTTCGGTTAATGCCGGTAAATTTAATACTGGGGCATCGTAGGTTCGCCAGGCAGTCCAACCTTCAAAACCTCTGTTATACATAGCCAACCAGAATTGCTGACCTATTTTTTGACGCCATTCTCCTGAAGCGGTGGCATAGGCAACTTCAGGATTCGACAAATATTCAGTGACACTGGGCACACCCCAATATTCAAAAGAAGCTGTTATGGCCTGATTATAATATATTTCGGCTGTGCCGCTCACATTAAACCCTCGTTCAACTGCTTCAGCCAAATAAAAGGACACTTCTGCAAAGTCAATGAGCAAAGCTGGAAAGGTCGGTTCTAATATAATTGCCCCTATTTGGGTAAAATTTTCAAAGAGGTTCACGCCGCCATAAATACCACCTTCATAGATGTCTGGCCCCAAATTATCGGAGAAATAAACACTTCTTCTAGGGTCATTCAAAGAATTCATGATATCGACAATGGTATTTGCTGCTACAAAGTCTTTTCGACCGGATTGTACAATATCAGTCCAAATAGGATTAGGGTTTGAAGTACCCAAATAGACCAGGGTTGCATTATCGTCATTGGATTCAATAACACCTAGATTTACAGCACTTTCTACGGTGGTTTTGGCCAAACCTGGATTGACGTCGGCTAATCTGATGCCTAAACGCAATTTTAAGGAAGCAGCAAATTTTTGCCAAGCCAAAATATTACCAAAGTATAGATTGTCAATTTCATAACCGGCACCAGTTAAGTTGGGTATAACAGCGTCCAATCGCTGAATAAGGTCTTCATACAGGCTAGCCGCATTATCATAAGCGGGTAAAGGAAATTCTACTGTGTTCAATGCCTGTGAATAGGGAATGTCACCGAAAGAATCTACCAATATTTGCCATGTATAAACGGCTATGATCTCCGTTTGGGCCAATCGGGTACTCTTTTCATCATCTGACAATAAGGGATCATTGCGAATAATTTCGCTGGCAGTAGTCAGATCTAATAATACGTTTCGATATAAAATGGACCAATGGTTTTGTGGTATTCTACGATTGCTGAAAATATAATTTGATTCATCCGGATAGGTTGTGGGGGTCCAATACTGCGACACCAACCGGAACACATTTACATTGATGTTTGGATCCGCCATTTGGTCGACCAAGGTTTTCACAGCAAAATTGAATAATAGATCTGAACTTACTTCGCTAGGTTGTTTGGGGTCCTGATTGTAAGCTTCATATTGTTCGTCTGACACACAAGAGAACAACATGAAAAAAGTGATAGTGCTGAGATATAAATTTTTCATGACTTTTTATTAAAATTTTACTTGAATACTTATACCTATCTCTCGAATGGACGGGTAGGCACCTACCTGAAACCCTTGAATATTGCCGGCACTGATACCTGCTTCAGGATCTGCAAAAGGTACATTTTTATCAATGATCCAAAGATTGCGACCTATCAATGAAATGGAAGCCCCGGTAAGGGATAATTTTTCCAGGACCGCATCGTCTAACAAATAGGTAATACTGGCTTCACGAAGTTTTATGAAACCTGCATCATAAATATGTTGTTTTTGGGGCCCGAACCACCCCCAGGGGTTGGCAAAAGTACTTGCATCGGCACGTACGGTATTAGGCGAGCCATCTTCCTGAACACCTGGTAAAATAACACCACCACTATCCGGGTTATCTGTTACCGGATCACGTACCGGGTTTCCCAAATCATTGTTTGCGGCGGTATAGGGATAAAGTCCTGTAGCAGAACCATAGAGCATGTCTAATGAAAAAAGGTCTCCACCCTTTTGCATGTCCAGGAGAAAACTCAAGTTAAAATTTTTCCAGGTAAAGCTATTATAAAGACCGGCTTTCCAATCGGGATTGATATCGCCAATTACTTCATTATTGGTTGCAGAGACCAAATAGAAACCATCAACATCAACTATGGGTTGTCCATTTTCATTATATACAAAATCGGTACCTCGTAGAGTACCATAAGGTTGGCCTGGTGAAGCACCGATGGAGATTCCTTCTTGAAATGTAGCTAATTCTAAATAATCAATACCACTAAGCAAATCTACCACCAAGCTCTTGTTCTTTGCCCAATTTAACTTAAGATCCCAAGTAAAGTCATTAAATTTTATTGGGGTCGCATTCAGCTGTATTTCCCAGCCTTTATTTTGGATAGTCCCCGCGTTCAAAAGTGCGGATGAAAAGCCGGTACTATTCGAAACAGGTACATTCGTAATTTGATTTATATTCTTGGCATCGTAGTATGATATATCAAACCCCAATCTCCTTTTCCAAAGAAACAATTCTAAACCTATCTCCCAATTTTGCTGTTCTTCAGGTTTAAGGTCCGGATTATTGGCTGCACTAGGGTTGGTGGCAAGACCGCCATTAAAAGGAGGGGTTATAATAATAAAGGTATTGTTTACATTGAAGGGTGAAGTATCATTGCCCACAACGCCATAGTTAGCCCTTAGTTTGCCAAATGACAGCCAGTCTGCCTCCAGCAATTGCGAGAAGACCAATGAACCAGTCACCGACCAATAATCATAGGTATTATTGGCAACTGGTAATGTGGAAGAGCGATCACGGCGGTATGTGCCCTCTAAATAGGCAAAAAATTCATATCCCAAACTGGCCTGGGCATAGAGGCCATCAACCATTTTAGTAGCATCAAATTCAATTGTCTGCAAAGGCCCCACGCTATTTGATAGTGCATAAAGGTTATCTACCAACAAACCATCGCTGGTCAGAATACTAACATTACTCCATTCGTTTCTTCTTAGGTTGAAGCCAATCGTACCTGTTAGGTTTAATTTTTGGCTTAGGTTTTTGTTGACATTTAGTATAAGATCATAATTGTATTCAGCTAAATTTCTTTCTCTTCGAACGTAACCGGGAATATTGGAACTCCCTATCTTGGTGCGCTCTTCACGCAATTCGCTATAAGTGTCAAATGAGAAACGTCCCAAAGCCGAAAGCCAATCGTTTATTTTGTAGTCTAAGGCCACATTACCAAAATACCGATTACGGGTATCCGTCTGAAAATTCTCAAAAAATGTCCAGTATGGATTGTTGGCATAAATGGGTCGGGTGTTATCGGCGCTAAACGGATTCCAGGTAGCATTTTCTCGAGTGGCAAAATAGGCTTCTTCTTGTTCTTTTAAATCTACATTAACCTGCCAGAATTGACGGAAGGCAATCATTTCATTATTGCCATCGTAACCTGTTCCGTACCTGCCTTTCCCATCATTTTTAGTAAAATTAAAATTAGTAGAGGCTTTTAACCGGTCGTTAAAGTCATGCGAGGCTGAAAAATTTATGGTATTACGTTTTAGTTCACTATTTGGCAAGTTACCTTCTTGATATAAATTGGTATAGCCCAATCTAAATGTGCTTGAATCTGTACCGCCATCCAAGGCAATGGTATTAATGAATGTCGCTGAAGCCTTCCAAACATAATTGGGATCATTGGCACCAGCAACCCATGGTGTTGGCTGCTGATAGGTGTCCAAACCAGGGAATAGAGAATTCCATTGGTAGATCAATAAATTTGGGTCAAATCTAGCACCATAAGAGGCGTCTTCTGAAAAAACTGTGGTTAAGTCCTCGTTTCCATCACCATTTACATCAAATAGACCAAAATAAAATCCTGGTCCATCGTAAAATGGACCGTAACCTGCTCCATATTTTTTTTGATATTTGGGTAAGGTTTTTCCATCCACACTTCCCAAAGTAAAATTGGTATTCAGGGTAATACCCAATCCTCTATTTTTACTACCTTGTTTGGTTGTGATCATTATAACACCGTTGGCGGCCCGAGAACCGTAAAGTGCAGATGCCGCTGCCCCTTTAAGCACATTTATAGATTCGATATCATCGGGGTTGATGTCTGAGGCTGCATTCCCGTAATCATATCCTCCACCACCAACTCGTTGCAATCCCGTATTTCCGGTATCGTTATTGATGGGCACGCCATTGACAACAAAGAGCGCTTGATTATCTCCCTGTAAAGAACTACTGCCTCTAATAACCACATTGGTGCTACCACCTAAGGTGCCGGTAGATTTTATATTCAATCCGGCAACCCGCCCGGAAAGAGAGTTTATAAAATTTTGGGTCTTTACCTTTGCAACAGCTTCTCCCTGAACCTCTTGTGTTGCATATCCTAAACTTTTCTTCTCCCGGACAATGCCTAAAGCAGTAATCACTACTTCTTCAAGTTGTGTTAGGTCCTCTAATAATTGTACATCGACCGTACGCTCTGTTGTTACCTTTATTTCCTGGGTAGCATAGCCTAAATAAGTAAATACCAGGGTTGTATTTTCATTTGCCATAATAGCGTAATTACCATCAAAATCGGTCATTGCGCCTTCGGAAGTTCCTTTTATCAATACATTGGCTCCCGGGAGAGGCAAACCTTCCTGGGTTGAAACCGTCCCAGTAATTTGCCGTTGCTGTGCTTTTGCAAAAAGGGCGAAGGATAAGGCTATTAATAAAAATATAAATTGGTTGGTTCTCATGCAGTAGTTTTTATTTGGTTGCCATATTCTTATCTATTTATATTTTGTTGTTTTAATTGACTAATAGCTTTAAAAAGAAATCATTTTTTAGACGTTAAATCGTGATTAAAATCTTTTCCAATTTTGTCCATAAGCTCTTCCCTGGCAATTGTATTATATCCCGCAATGATTACTTCTTCCAGGTTGTCACCGGGCTGTAAGGTTATATCTATAGTGTTATTGGAACTAATGGCTGTATATTGGGAATTGAAACCTAGATAAGAGAAGATAAGGGTCTCGTTAGCGTTAACCTGTATTTGGTACAAACCTTCACGGTCTGTTATGGTTCCCTGGGCAGTTCCTTCTACCAGGATATTGGCCCCAAAAAGTGGCCTGTCAAAACTGTCTTTTACTGTTCCACTTATTGTTCTGGATTGTGCAAGTGCAGATTCACAAAAAAG
>JAHEHU010000008.1 GCA_024639765.1 Eudoraea sp. | reverse complement strand
GCTCGTGAACTGAAGCAGGAAGCAGCAAAGAAAAGAGCTTTGAATATTGAAAACAAACTGGCAATATTAGATAATACAATTGCCCTTTTAGAACGAAATGACGGTGAACAGCTCATGGAACAAGATACGTTGCCCTATGTGAGTAAGATAGAGATTGGATGGGGTCATAAAGACAAGGACAACAGTCGCATTTTTGGGGTAAAGTATTCGGACAGGAGTGAACCTCGCCCTGTTGTTTACGACCGGAGAACATATTCTGATCTTGTCCTTGCCTTTGGTTTAAACAATGCCATTATTGATGGTGAGTCCTTCAGTGATTCTCCATATGAGCTGGGAGGAAGCAGATTTTTTGAGATTGGCGTTGCATGGCGCACAAGGGTCTTTAAAAATTCAAACTTTATGCGTTTTAGTTATGGTCTGTCCTTACAATTTAATGGCTTGCAACCAAAAGACAACCAATATTTTGTGAGTACCGGCCCCGAGACCACTCTGGAAACCTTTGATGTAGATCTAAGGAAGTCAAAATTGCGAATGGATAATCTGGTGGTACCGCTTTATCTGGAGTTTGGCCCTTCAAAATTCACCAAAACAGATAGTAAAATAAGATATTCGATTCGAAATCAATTTAGGATAGGGATCGGGGCGTATGGAGGTTTCAATTTAAGTGCCCGTCAAAAACTAAAATACGACCGTAATGGAGAACGGGCCAAAGACAAACTAAAACGTGGCTATAATACTAATGATCTGGTATATGGTTTGGGTGCTTATATGGGTATAGATGGAGTATTGCTCTATGCAAAATACGATCTGAATCCTATATTTCAGGATGCAACTATTGAGCAAAGAAATATTTCCTTCGGTTTGCGATTTGATCTTAACTAAGGAAAATATACGGGATCTGGAATAGCTGTGCCCGGTAGCACTGATTTAAATCATTAAACAGGGATTTGTTTTTTATACAGTCCCTGTTTATGTATTTTTACTATTCTATATATATCAAAATTGATATCAAAAAACACCATAGATCAGGTATACGAAACATCCCGCGTAGAGGAGGTTATCGGCGATTTTGTGAACCTTAAGAAGTCGGGCTCTAATTTCAAGGGCTTAAGTCCGTTCACTGATGAACGGTCTCCTAGTTTTATGGTATCGCCTGTAAAACAGATATGGAAGGATTTTAGTAGTGGCAAGGGTGGTAATGTGGTGGCTTTTTTGATGGAGCATGAGCATTTCACCTACCCGGAGGCCATTAAGTATCTGGCCAGAAAATATCAGATAGAGGTTGAGGAAACACAGCAAACCAATGAGCAGAAAGAACAGGCCAACGAACGAGAGAGTCTGTATCTTGTCTCGGAATTTGCCCAGGGATATTTTTCAGACATTTTATGGAATTCAGAACCGGGAAAGGCAATAGGCCTTAGTTATTTCAAGGAACGTGGCTTTACGGAAGAGACCATCCGTAAGTTTGGCCTGGGATACGGGCTCGATGAGTGGGATGCATTTACGAATCACGCCATTGATAACGGCTATCAGCTGTCTTTTCTGGAAAAAACAGGACTTAGCATTGTTAAGGAAGACACCTCAAGACCCGGACAGACCAGAAAATTTGATCGATTTAAAGGAAGGGTATTATTTCCTATCCATTCCCTAAGTGGAAGGGTCCTGGGATTTGGAGGTCGCATCCTCACCAGTGATAAGAAAGCTGCCAAGTATGTGAATTCGCCCGAGAGCGAGATCTATCATAAAAGTAAGGTTCTGTATGGTATCTATTATGCAAAACAGGCCATAGCCAAGGAAGACAACTGTTTCCTTGTTGAAGGGTATACGGATGTCATACAACTACATCAACGAGGCATTTATAATGTAGTGGCTTCGAGTGGAACGGCCTTAACACCGGAACAGATCCGAATGATCAATAGGCTGACAAGAAATATTACCGTATTGTTTGATGGTGACGCAGCCGGACTAAGGGCATCTTTGCGTGGTATAGATCTGATTCTGGAACAGGGAATGAATGTGCGCATTTGTACGTTCCCGGAGGGAGAGGACCCGGATAGTTTCGCCAAGAACAATTCATATGAAGAGGTTGTCCTGTATCTGGAGGAACAAGCCAAGGATTTTATCCAATTCAAAACCTCTCTACTGGCAGAGGAAGCCGCCAATGATCCCATAAAAAAAGCAGATACTATACGCGATATTGTTGGGAGTATAGCCAAGATCCCGGACCGTATTAAACGGGAGCTCTACATTCAACAATGTGCTGCAATGATGAATATCTCTGAGGAGGTTTTGTTCAACACCCTGGCCCAGATTAGTAAAAAGGCTTATAACGAGGCCAGTAAACAAGCAAAGAACGAGCAAAAAGCCTTTGAGGTGATCCGTGAGACACCCAGAGAAACGAAGGTGGATGTACAATATGAATTGGAGAGAAAGATCATCGAGATATTACTTCTCTACGGGAAAGAGCATGAAGTATTCGAAGATGTTGTTTTAAAGGAAAATGAATTTGGAGAACTTGTTCATGAACCGGAACGCATTGAATCGAGGGTATATGAAAAGATCTATTTGGATCTTCAGGAAGATGAGATCGAAATGACACATGACCATTTCAGAAAGATCTATTACAGCCTGATAGAGACGCTGAATGAAAAAGAAGATTTTAGTATTGCCTCCTTTTTAAATGAACTAGATCAGGAATTGGTTAATAATATTTCCTCTATTTTAATGGAGGAAGAAAAGTACAGACTCCACAATTGGGAAAGCAAAGATATTTACCCCAAGGATAAAGCTACATCAATTTCTCAATTGGTAAGCGAAACCATCCTCACCTTACGGTGTTATCTCATCAAAAAAAGGATCAATAATTTACAGAAAGACACAGAGCACAATACGGATGATAACCAGGAGGTATTAGAGGAGATCGTGAACTACCTTCAATTGAACAAATTGTTGAATAATAAGCTAAATAGGGTATTGTCTTAATAATTCTAACGGAGATTTTAAAGGGAAATTCAGTTCTTGCCAATAAAAAACCCCCTGAAAGTTCAGAGGGTTCTTAAAGTTTGGTTCTTGGTCTTAATAGAGTTCCAGTGCCTTAGCCTGTTGCAAAAGGTCTACCAGGTTATCTACATTTAACTTTTTCATTAATCGGGATTTGTATGTGCTCACGGTCTTTTCATTTAAATTGAGTCCCTCGGCAACATCTTTGTTGCGTTTACCGCTCGCAAGAAGTTTAAGTACCTCTACTTCCCTGGTTGAAAGTTTTCTAAAAAATCTACGTTGTTTTTGAGTTCCTTCATCAAACGCGAGGCGTTGGGCCAATTCGTTCGTAATAAACATCTTTCCCTGCCCCACTTTTTTTACTGCACTGATGATGTAGTCTAATTCGGAGGTCTTGGAAAGATATCCAAAAGCTCCTGCTCTAATGGTGCTCAAAGCATAGACATCCTCAGACTGTCCGCTATAGATAAGAACCTTTACATCGGGAAATTCCTTTTTTATTTTTCTCAACGTGGCTATTCCATTGATCTCTGGAATATCCATTTCCAGAATTACTACGTCTGGTACGGAATTCGATAAAAAATTGAAAAGTTCGGTGGTAGTTGAGACATCTCCTAAAACGTCGAAATCTGGGACCGTATTTAGTACTTCTTTAATTCCCAGGCGGACAATGGGATGGTTGTCGGCAATTAAAATTTTAATCATTAGGCGGTTTTTTCTAGACATTATGCCTTGGTTTATGCATAATCCTACTACGCAATGTAGGGTTTTAATATCTAAATTCTATGGCAAAACTGTACTTTTTTTATGGTTTTACTACAATTTACCTCCGCAATTTCGTCTTAAATACCTGATTATTAGGTGATCGGTTATTTTAGTGTCTCAGGAATCTTACAAACGGGTATAGGAATCATCTTATGTCTGTTAGCTGAATTATACTTCTTGTAGATCTGGAAAACTTCTGCTTCCCTGTTTTCGAAGTCATGTATGTGTTTTCCTTCAGCTTCCATCGCCATGGCCCATTCCAATTCAGGATATGAAGCGCCTATCTGATCTTCATCCGTTCTATCATCACCCCATAGGCCATCTGTAGGGGGAGCCATCAGAATTTCCTTGTGGACACCTAAAAAGGAGCCAATTTCATATACTTCAGTCTTAAGGAGATCTGCAATTGGGCTAAGATCTACTCCGCCATCCCCATACTTGGTGTAAAATCCGATACCGAAATCTTCTACTTTGTTTCCGGTACCTGCTACCAGATAGCGCAATAGAGCGGCAAAATAGTAGAGTGTGGTCATTCGTAATCTGGCCCTAGTATTCGCGAGCGACATAAATCTTTCTTCTTCATTGTCCACAGCTGGCAGCGTTGCCACCAGATTATCAAAAACAGGCGTTAGATCTACCGGCTGCCTGCTAACATTGGGGTAGTGCTTTTGTAACCACTTTATATGGCGGTCTGCACGGGTCACCTGATTCTCACCCTGGTGAATAGGCATTTCAACGCATAACAGGTCCAGACCTGTACGGGCGCATAGGGTGGATGTTACCGCAGAGTCAATTCCGCCGGAGACACCAATTACAAAACCCTTCATCTTTGCACTGGTAGCATAGTCCTTCAACCATTCAACAATATGATTTACTACTTTTTCTGTTTGCATCTTGGCGTTTTATTTAATTTGAAATACTGTAACTTTGGCCTCGTAAAAATAACCTCTGCAAACGTAATATTAAAACAGTTAAAGGAGAACTTTCCATGTACAGAACAACATTTTGGATATTTTGTATGCTATGTCTGACAACTGCATGCAAAAAAAACAAAGAAGTGCCGCAGGCTATTGCCAACCAAGCCGTGACTATTGATGTACTGCGTTTTGATAAAGAATTTGCTCAGACTACTCCAGACAACCTATCTGAAATTAAAGAGAAGTATCCATACTTTTTTCCGGCGCAATACACGGATAGTATATGGGTAAGTAAGATGCAAGACACACTTCAGATAGAATTAAGGCAAGCTGTAGACAGTGCGTTTGTAGATTTTAAGGAAGAGCAGGAAGAGATCAATTTGTTGTTTAAGCATATTGCCTATTATTTCCCGTACTATAAAATTCCAACCGTAGTGACCCTTACCACTGACGTGGATTATGAAAACAGGATTATCTTAACAGATAGCCTGCTTCTTGTGGGACTAGATAATTACCTAGGAAAAGATCACCGCTTTTACCAGGGGATAGACCGCTATATTTCTAAAGGATTGGATAAACAATACCTGGAAAGTGATATCGCCAGTGCATTTTCGAAAAAAGTGATCCCATATCCGGGAGATCGTTCTTTTCTCGCACAAATGATCTATTATGGGAAAGAACTTTATTTAAAGGACCTTTTGTTGACGTGGCAAACAGATCTTCAGAAAATTGGTTATGATGAACAGGAATACAACTGGGCACAGGCTAATGAAGAACAGATATGGCGTTATTTCGTAGAACGTGAACTTTTATATAGCACTGATGTGATGCTAGGACCCAGATTCCTCGATCCCGCTCCGTTTTCAAAATTTAGATTGGAATTAGATAATGAATCACCAGGAAGATTAGGGAGATATATTGGCTGGCAGATCGTAAGGGCCTTTATGGACAAAACTGATATTCCGGAAAAGGAATTATGGAATCTACCTGCAGAGACCATATTTAAAGAAGCAAATTACAAACCCAAGAAGTAAAGATATGGCCCAGCAAGAGACCTCAGAAATAACCTTAAGCATAGCCCTTGATGAGAATAGAATTCCGGAAAAACTAACCTGGTCTGCCCAGGATGGGGGAATTTTAGACGAAGAAGCCAAGGCTATGTTGCTATCTGTTTGGGATAGCAAGAACAAAGAATCACTAAAGATAGACCTATGGACCAAGGATATGCCTGTGGACGAGATGAAGATCTTTTTTCATCAAACCCTTGTGGCATTATCCGATACTTTTATGAAGGCTACACAAGATGAAAAAATGACGGCCACCATGAAGGATTTCTGTGATTATTTTGCTGAAAAACTTGAATTAAAATCATAGCATCTCCGTATTGGAGTGGTCAGTTTGCCAGAGGTACTTCCATGAGTAATATCTTACTGTCAGTGATCATTTCAAATTGGAATTGATCAGCTTCCCAAACCCCCAATCCATCGCGTTTAAATAAGGTCTCTCCTGCCACCTTACAATTACCATCTAAAAGAAAAATATACAGTCCGTTTTCCGTGTCGTTCAGGGTGTGGATAACCCTTGAACCTTCTTTGAATTCGCCCAAATGGAACCATGCGTTCTGGTGGATCCATATTCCTTCGTCTTCAGCATCTGGAGATATGATCTGTAGAAATTGATCCTTCAGACTTTCGGGCTGTAGCGTAATCTGATCATACCTGGGCGCCACATTTGTCTTGTTGGGTACCACCCATATCTGAAGAAATTTCACTTTTTTATCCCGGTTCTTGTTCCGTTCGCTATGACTAACTCCTGTTCCCGCACTCATGGCTTGAATATCTCCCTGTTTAATCACCGCCGTATTTCCCATACTGTCCTTATGTTCCAGATCACCTTCCAGTGGAATGGAAATTATCTCCATATTGTTGTGAGGATGTGTGCCAAACCCCATGCCGGGATCAACTTCATCGTCATTTAACACACGTAACACCCCAAAATTCATTCGATTTGGATCATAGTAATTTGCAAAACTAAAGGTGTGATAACTGTTAAGCCAACCGTGATCAGCATGCCCTCTACTGGAGGCCCTGTGAATTACTTTTTTCATTTTTCGCGCTATTTTTGTTCTAAATCCTTTGTCGTAAGGAAGTGATGTACCTTTCGTCTAAACAATTGAAAAAAAAGGTATTTATGACCAACAAAAGTAAAAATATTAAGCGTGACTAAAGATCCAATTAAAAAGTTGATTTTTGTTTACAATGCGAACACCGGAATTAAGAATGGGCTGTTAGACATTGCACATAAGATAATTGATCCGAGCACTTATGACTGTAAACTTTGTGAACTTACCTTTGGAACATTCAGAGAAAAATCGCGCTGGAAGAAATTTCGCACGGATCATAAAATTGAAATGGAGTTCCTGCACAAAGATGAATTCCTAAAGGTCTACGCCTCCAAATTTATGCCGGCATACTCGTTTCCTATAATCCTGGAAGTCACGGATCACTCTATGGATATATTTATGGGGACCAAAGATCTCAATACCTTTACGGACACTCAAAAATTTATAGATGACATTCAATATAGGTTAACGAGCTATGGCTCATAACTTTCTTGATTGAATGCCTAGCTAATTATCTGGTTTGTTCCTGATAATAAGCTTTATTGATCCCGTCTATGTATTCCAAAATTTCATCCCGCCCTACGGAATGTGTTGAAGAAGTGATAAAATGAGGGGGAGCTTGTTCCCAGACATCTTTTGTCATGGCAGCGAGATAGGCCTCTGCCTCTCTTTCAATGGCATTGGGTTTAAGTTTGTCGGCTTTTGTAAAAATAATCGAAAAAGGGATGGATTGCTCCCCGAGCCATTGCATGAACTTCAGATCTATAGGTTGAGGTTCGTGGCGAATATCTACGAGAACAAAAGCACTTAACAGTTGTTTGCGTTGAAGAAAGTAATCTGTAATATATTTTTGAAACGTCTTCTTTTCCTTTTTTGAAACCCGCGCATATCCATATCCTGGCAAGTCTACCAGGAACCAGTTATTATTAATTTTAAAATGATTAATAAGTTGGGTCTTTCCGGGTCTCCCCGATGTTTTGGCAAGGGATTTTCGTTCAGTCAACATGTTGATCAGTGATGACTTCCCTACGTTAGACCTTCCGATAAAAGCGTATTCAGGGATAGGATCTGAAGGGCATTGGGCAACCTGGGTATTGCTTACTACAAAGTCGGCCGACTTTATTCTCATGACGTAGGATCCTTAGAATTTTCGTTCTATCAACCATTTTTCTAACACCTCGTTAAATTCGTTGGGGTGTTCCATCATGGGAGCATGACCACATTCTTTGATCCAAAATAGGTCTGCGTCTGGCAAGAGTTCATGAAATTCTTTAGCTACCTTGGGAGGTGTTACAGAATCGTTTTCACCCCAGATGATGCAGGTTGGTGTATGCATATGTGGCAGGTCTTTCGACATATTGTGACGTATGGCACTTTTTGCGATCGCTAAGGTTTTAACAAGTTTCATGCGGTCATTCACCGTAGCGAATACTTCATCTACAATTTCCTTTGTTGCAACGGCCGGGTCATAGAAGACATCCTGTGCTTTCTTTTTAATGAACTCATAGTCACCACGTTTGGGGTAGCCGTCACCCATTGCGCTTTCATAAAGGCCAGAACTTCCCGTTATAACAAGAGCTTTGACCAAATTTGGATAAAGTTTAGTATGTAACAGACCAATATGACCTCCAAGAGAATTTCCTAAAAGGATGACATCTTTTAGGCCTTTGTATTCAATAAAACGTTCCAGGAATTTTGCAAAATTCTTGACATTGGTCTTGAGCATGGGCATGTCGTAAATAGGCAATTCAGGGACCAATACTTTGTACCCCAAATGAGGAAAATGGTTGGTCACACCTTCAAAATTACTTAAACCACCCATGAGGCCATGAAGTATAATCATTGGGGTTCCCTCACCTACCTCTATATATCTGTATTTACCGTCGGTCTTTATGTTATTCTCCATGCAAGACAGCTTCTGTTGTCAGTTGGCAAATATAGGCATTATCATCTTATGCCGCCATTTAATTGAGGTATGGCCATGCAAATTTATCATTCCATGGAACTAAAACTTACAAGCTCTGCAAGGGTTAAGAACTTCTGTTTAGTTGCTTATTTATTATTTGTGAGGCAAAAAGTTGCTGATTTTATCAACAAAGTGGTAATTTGTGGTAAATAGTGGTAATAATTTATATATATTTGAGTTTATATATAAGTACCAACCAGATTTAAATGATCAGTTTCATTGGGACATACGATTGCAAGGCAGATGTCAAGGGCAGGGTAATGATACCTGTTACCCTTAAGAATCAGATGGCCCCTGTGATCAACAAGGGCTTTGTAATTAAGCGTTCTGTGTTTCAGCCATGTCTGGAATTGTATCCTATGGAAGAATGGAATTTGTTGATGCAGAAGATGAATCGCAAGAACCGTTTCAAGAAAAAGAACAACGATTTTATAAGAAGATTTTCGGCAGGGGTAAAACCTGTTGAGATTGATGCTACTGGACGACTCTTGATACCAAAGAATCTGATTGCCATTGCAGGGATATCTAAGGAAGTGGTTTTGAGTTCGGCCATCAATATTATCGAGATCTGGGATAAAGATAGTTATGAGAAGGTGCTGGATGAAACAGCTGAGAATTTTGCAGAATTAGCTGAGCAGGTAATGGGTGAAGATGGTGATGAAGTATCATAATCCGGTATTGCTAAAAGAGTCTGTTGAAGGGCTGAGTATAAAAAAGAATGGGATCTATGTGGATATCACCTTTGGAGGTGGAGGACATTCCAGAGAGATCCTGAAGAACCTGGGGGATGCAGGAAGATTGATCGCCTTTGACCAGGATGAGGAGGCAGTAGCGAATGAAATACAGGATGACCGGTTTACACTGATAAATGAAAATTTCAGGTACCTGGGTCAGTTTTTAAAGTTCTTTGGTGTAAAGAAAGTAGATGGGATACTCGCAGATTTTGGTGTCTCTTCACATCAGTTCGATAGTGCAGAACGTGGATTTTCAACCCGATTTGAGGCAGAACTGGATATGAGGATGTCTAAACGGAATGAACTATCGGCCTATGAAGTGATCAATCAATATGGACACAAGCAGCTGAGAAAGGTATTCTATGAGTATGGTGAACTGAGAAATGCAGAAGCCATTGCCAGTGAAATTATTACCGCTCGTGAGAAAGAGCCTGTAAAAACATCAGCGGAACTTAAAGCGGTGCTGAAACGATTTTTGCCCGCTCATAAAGAACATAAAATATTGGCTCAGATTTATCAGGCCATCAGAATAGAGGTGAACCAGGAACTAGAAGCAATTAAGGAATTTTTGATGCAAACCCCCGCGTTGTTGCAAAAAGGAGGAAGGTTGAGTGTAATTAGCTACCATTCGTTAGAAGACCGATTGGTAAAACGATTTATTCAAATGGGGAAGTTCGAAGGTGAAGTAGAAAAGGATTTTTATGGTGCACCCATCACTCCTTTCAAAAAAATTGGGAAGCTGATAGTGCCAACAAAAGAAGAGATAAAACACAATAATAGAGCACGGAGTGCAAAACTTAGAATAGCTGAACGTAGTTAAATAGCAGGTAGAGATATGAAAAACGGAATAGTTGCCATCTTAAAAGGAAAGTTTCTTGTAAGTGGCGATGCCCCCAAAAATTGGCTCTTTCTGATCTTCGCTTCTTTTTTGGCTACCGTTATGATCGCCAGTTCTCATAGCGCAGACAGGAAAGTACATCGCTTGGCTGCCTTAAATGAAGAGGTAAAGGAATTGCGAAGTGAATTCGTAGACATGCGATCTGATGTGCAAAGACTAAAATTAGAGTCTACCATACGTCTCACTGTGGCAGAGGAAGGGTTGCTCCCTTCTGAAACACCTCCAAAAAAAATAAAAGTAACATCTGAAAACCCATAAATGGCCTTTTCAAGTAAACACATATTAACAAGGTTGTATCTGGTTTCGGGGGGTCTATTCCTTTTTGCTGGATTTGTCTTATTTAAGCTGGTATCCATCCAAATGGTGCATGGAGACAAGTACAAGGCCTTGGCTATGAAGCGAACGGAAAAGATGTTTACCATACCGCCTAATAGGGGTAATCTGTATTCTGATGATGGTAGTTTGCTTGCTACGTCGGTCTCTAAATACACCATACGATTCGATGCCGTTACCGTAAAGGATGAAGATTTTAAAAAGTTTGTGCATCCACTTGCTGCGAAATTAGGTGGCCTATTAAACAAGCCATCTTCTTATTATGAAAAATTGCTGCGAAAGGCAAAAACCAATAAAAGCAGGTATGCATTAATTGCCAGAAATCTTGACTATTCCCAGTATATAAGTGTGAAAGACTTTCCACTCTTTAATATGGGGCCTTATCGCGGAGGACTTATTGTAGATCAGAAAACGGTCCGTGAACATCCCCTGGGAAAGATTGCTGAACGAAGCGTGGGTTATGAACGTTTTGATGAGAATGGCTATGCTACCCGTGTAGGGTTGGAAGGCGCATTTGGTCAGTATTTGAGAGGTAAGGAAGGGAAGCGTCTCAAACAAAAAATAGCCAAAGGACAATGGAAACCAATTGGTTTGGACAATATAATAGAACCTAAGGACGGGTACGATGTTATTTCCACTATCGATATCAATATTCAGGATATTGCCCATCATGCGTTGCTGGGGCAATTGGAAAAATATAAAGCAGATCATGGTTGTGTGATCGTCATGGAAACTAGGACAGGTGAGATTAAGGCGATCTCAAATCTGGGAAGGACAGAAGATAATAAGTATTACGAACGGCTGAATTATGCCATCGGCGAATCGCATGAACCTGGTTCTACCTTTAAATTAATGTCATTGGTAGCGGCCCTTGAAGACAAGGTAATTGATACCAGCAGCGTCATTGATACCGAAAAAGGTAAATGGCGGCTTTATGATCGTACCGTGCGCGATTCTAAGCATGGGGGTTATGGAGAGATCTCCGTGGCGCGGGCTTTTGAGGTGTCCTCCAATACCGCCTTCGCAAAAATGATACACAATAACTATAAGGATAAGCCACAAGCATATGTGAATAGATTGATGCGGATGGACCTTCATAAAGAATTGGAAATGCCTATTAAGGGAGAGGGGAAGCCAGTGATCCGAAATCCGGGTGATAAAGGATGGTCTGGCATTTCCCTGGCCTGGATGTCTCACGGATACGAGGTATCATTAACCCCACTGCAAACCCTGGCCTTTTACAACGCCATTGCCAATGATGGTGAACTACTAAGACCTCGCTTAATAAAAGAGGTTAAAGAATGGAACACTACAATCCGAAAGTTTGAAAAGGAAGTGATTAACCCGGCTATTTGTTCCCAGGAAACTGCCCAAAAAGTTCAACAGCTACTTAAGAATGTAGTGGAAAAAGAACATGGAACAGGGCACAGGCTTTACGCACCCAATTTTTCTATGGCAGGTAAAACAGGTACCGCTCAAAAGAATTACGTTGGGAAGGACCCGGACAAACTGCGATATATTTCAACTTTTGCGGGCTATTTTCCGGCAGATGACCCAAAGTATTCCTGCATCGTGGTAATTCATGAACCAGACAAGAGTGTAGGCTATTATGGTGCCGATGTTTCAGGACCGGTTTTCAAATCAATAGCGCAAAAGATATATGCAAACAATCCTTTGATAGATGAAGTTGCTTCCCTGGAACCTTTCAACAAGGTATTAAATGAAGCCTATGAAGGCTATTATGAAGAGGCAAGCAAATCCTTAACCATTATGCCAAACCTTAAAGGCATGAGTGGCATGGATGCTATTTCTATCCTGGAAAATCTTGGGTTGCAGGTAGAAATAAAAGGCAATGGTAAAGTAAAAAAACAATCGATCACAGAGGGTACTGCATTAAGTAAAGTATCCAAAATAGTATTGGACCTATCATGACATCTTTAAAGGACATATTATATGGAGTAGGCTTAACAGCGGTGAGCGGCACCACAGCAAAGTTGGTGAACCACATTTGTTTTGATTCCCGCTCTGTAGGTTTAGACGATGTCTTTGTAGCAATAAAAGGCACGCAATCTGATGGTCATGCCTATATAAAAAAAGCCATCGATCTGGGTGCAAATGCCATTGTTTGTGAAAAAATGCCCGAAGAACTCATCAATGAGATAAGTTATATTGAAGTAGAGGATTCCAAAAAGGCACTGGCCATCATGGCGTCCAATTTTTATGGGAATCCATCGAAGAACTTAAAATTAGTTGGTGTCACCGGGACTAACGGCAAGACTACCGTAAGCAGTTTGCTTTATCAATTATTTAAAAAAGCAGGATATAAGGTTGGATTGCTATCAACCATCAGGATCATGGTGGATGAAAAAGAATATAGCACTATGCATACAACGCCCGATGCACTTACTATCAACAAACATCTATCCTTGATGAATGAGGAAGGGGTGGAGTTCTGTTTTATGGAAGCCAGTTCGCACGGTATTGATCAAAAAAGAACCAATGGACTTCTTTTTGCAGGTGCCATTTTCACCAACCTTACTCACGATCATTTAGACTATCACAACTCCTTTGCTGAATACAGAGATACCAAAAAGCGCTTGTTCGATGATTTGCCAAAAACAGCTTTTGCTCTTACCAATATTGATGATAAGAATGGGCTGGTCATGTTACAGAATACAAGAGCTAAAAAATATACGTACGCCTTAAAGACATATGCAGACTACAGGGCTCAGATACTCGAAAATCAATTTAGCGGACAATTGCTAAAAATTGATAACAATGAACTTTGGACCAAACTCATTGGTCACTTCAACGCCTATAACATCCTGGCAATTTACGCCACGGCAGATCTTTTAGGGCTTGAAAAATTTGAAATTTTAAAACTATTAAGTGAATTGGAAAATGTGGATGGCAGGTTCCAATACTTTATATCAAAGCAACGCATAACGGCTATTGTTGATTATGCCCATACGCCGGACGCCTTAAAAAATGTGCTGGATACAATCAGTGCATTGAGGACTGGAAATGAAAACGTCATCACCGTAGTGGGGTGTGGTGGTGATCGTGACAAGTCTAAGCGTCCGGTAATGGGGCATATCGCTTCATCCATGAGCAACAAGGTTATTTTCACCTCGGATAACCCTAGAACTGAACCACCTACTACCATAATTTCGGATATGGAAGCAGGGGTGGAACCACAAAATGCAAAGAAGGTGCTGGCCATTGAGAATAGAGAGCAAGCTATAAAAACAGCATGCCAACTGGCCGATGCACAAGATATCATTCTGTTGGCAGGGAAAGGTCATGAGACCTACCAGGAGACCAATGGGAATAGAATAGAGTTCGATGATTTTAAGATCGTCAGAAAGGTCCTAGAGGATTTAAATAAATAAGAGCACCAAGAGACACTATATGTTGTACTACTTATTTGAATATTTAGAAAAGCAATACCAATTCCCCGGCGCTACGCTGTTCCAGTTCTTATCGTTCCGTGCGGCCATGGCAGTGTTGCTTTCTTTGATTCTCGCAACAACACTTGGAAAACGGATCATTATTTTTCTTCGTCATAAACAAATTGGTGAAACGGTACGCGATCTGGGACTGGATGGACAACAAGAAAAGGAGGGAACCCCAACTATGGGAGGACTCATCATCATCATGTCTACTCTTATACCGGTACTCCTTTTTGCTAGACTTGATAATATTTATGTCATACTGCTGATCATAACCACCATATGGATGGGTATAATAGGGTTCATTGATGACTATATCAAGATCTTCAAAAAAAACAAACAAGGACTAAAAGGTCGTTTTAAAATATTAGGCCAGGTGGTACTCGGACTTATGGTGGGAGCTACCCTCTTCTTTCATCCTGGGGTTACCATGAAAGAGAAGAATAAGTCCATTATCACTGAGAATTTTGAGGTTAAAGAGGTAGAAGGTAAAGAACATAAGTCGACAAAGACCAATATTCCTTTTTTTAAGAACAACGAGCTAGACTATGCCGATTTTATTTCCTGGATAGGAGAAGGAGCTCAATCCTATGCTTGGTTGATCTTTATTCCCATTGTTATTTTTATTGTTACAGCTGTTTCCAATGGCGCCAATCTTACGGATGGTATTGATGGTCTGGCCGCAGGGACCTCGGCAATTATAGTCCTTACCCTTGGCATATTTGCCTGGGTATCTGGTAATATTATTTTCTCCAACTACCTCGATATTTTTTATATCCCAAGGGCAGGAGAACTAGTGGTCTTTATTTCGGCATTTGTAGGATCTCTGGTAGGGTTCCTTTGGTATAATGCCTATCCCGCTCAGGTTTTTATGGGAGATACCGGCAGTTTAACGATTGGGGGGGTCATTGCAGTGATCGCCATTATAGTTCGCAAGGAATTACTTATTCCGCTTCTGTGCGGGATCTTTTTTGCGGAATCGTTGTCTGTGATGATGCAGGTAAGTTATTTCAAATTCACAAAACGCAAATACGGGGAAGGAAGGCGCATTTTCTTAATGTCACCGCTTCACCACCATTATCAAAAAAAAGGATATCACGAAAGTAAGATTGTAACCAGATTTTGGATCATTGGGATACTGCTGGCGATTGTTACCATAGTAACCTTAAAAGTGAGGTAAATGGAGCGGCTAGTGATCCTGGGTGGAGGAGAGAGTGGTGCCGGGACCGCCATTCTGGGGAAACAAAAAGGATATGAGGTCTTTGTTTCAGACAAAGGCGAGATTAAAGATAAATACAAGGACGTTCTTACACATTTTGGAATTGATTGGGAAGAAGGAGGTCATTCTGAGGAGAAGATCCTGAATGCTGATCTGGTCATGAAAAGCCCGGGAATACCTGATAAGGTTCCAATGGTGCAGAAACTGATAGCCAATAGTATCCCTGTAGTATCAGAGATTGAATTTGCTGCCAGATATACAAAAGCTACCATTATTGGCATTACAGGAAGTAATGGGAAAACCACGACCACTATGTTAGTTCATCATATCCTAAAACAAGCGGGATATAACGTTGGTATGGCGGGAAACATTGGAGACAGTTTTGCAAAGATGGTGGCCGAATACTCTTATGACTTTTATGTATTAGAGATCAGCAGTTTTCAGCTCGATGGTATAAGCAAATTCAAGCCGCATATTGGAATACTAACCAATATTACACCAGATCATCTGGACCGGTACGAGTATGATTTTAAGAAGTATATAGCCTCCAAATTCAGGATAGCTATGAACCAAAAAGAGGAAGACTATTTCATTTATGATGCAGATGATGAAGTGATCAGCAACTATTTAAAAGAACACCCAATTAAAGCCAAAACGCTGCCTTTTTCTTTGGAAAAAGAAGGGCTGCAGGGAACCTATTTAAAAGATAAACACTTTGTAATTAAGACAGAACAAGGAACTATGGAAATCACATCAAATTCACTGGCATTAGAAGGAAGGCACAACCTCAAGAACACTATGGCGGCGATCACAGCAGCCAAGCTGGTGGGTATTCGCAAGGAAGCGATCAGAGATAGTATTCAAAACTTCCAGGGTGCAGCGCATAGATTGGAAAAGGTACTGAAGATACACCATGTGCAATACATCAATGATTCCAAAGCGACCAATGTTAATGCAACCTATTATGCGCTAGACAGCATGTCTACCCCTACAGTGTGGATCGTTGGAGGTGTAGACAAGGGGAATGACTACAAGGTCCTCATGCCCTTGGTGCGCGAAAAGGTGAAAGCCATAATCTGCCTGGGAATGGATAACTCCAAACTGAGACATGCCTTTGGGAATGCGGTGGATATTTTTGTAGAAACATATGCAATGAGTGAAGCGATTAAAGTTGCTTACAAGATAGCGGAACGTGGTGATACCGTATTATTATCTCCGGCCTGCGCAAGTTTTGATCTTTTTAAAAACTACGAGGATAGAGGCAATCAATTTAAAGAAGCAATAAAGAATTTATAGATTTTGAAATTTCTTCAACACATACAAGGAGATAAGGTCATTTGGGCAGTGGTAGCACTTCTCGCCTTATTTTCATTCCTGCCTGTCTATAGTGCGAGTAGTAATTTAGTGTATGTGGTAGGAAATGGCACCACTATGGGTCATCTGATGAAACACGGTCTGTTACTATTTTTAGGCTTTGGTATCATATATGGAATACATAAGATCCCCGCTCATTATTTCAAAGGCCTGGCCATCATAGCCATGCCTGTGGTGATTGCTCTTTTGGTCTATACCCTTGCACAGGGCACTACTATAGAAGGGGCCAACGCCAGTAGGTGGATTCGATTACCATTGGTAGGAATCACTTTTCAAACCTCTACCCTGGCATCTGTGGTTTTAATGATATATATAGCCCGGTACCTTTCAAAGATCAAGGATAGGACCATTACTTTTAAAGAAAGTGTACTCCCATTGTGGTCTCCGGTATTCTTGATTGTAGTACTGATACTTCCTGCTAATTTTTCTACTGCAGCTATATTGTTTTTTATGGTCCTTGTTCTGTGTTTTTTAGGGGGATATCCTTTGAAATATTTAACGGCAATGGTGGGGTTCGGACTTTTGGGTCTTGTCTTCTTTGTGTTGATCGCCAAAGCCGCCCCAGATCTATTCCCTAACAGGGTAGATACATGGATGAGCAGAATAGAAAGTTTCTGGGACCCTGCAGATACTGAAGCCGATTATCAAATAGAAAAAGCAAAAATAGCCATTGCCAGCGGTGGTCTGGTAGGTAATGGGGCAGGTAAAAGTGTAATGAAGAATTTCCTGCCACAGAGTTCCTCAGATTTTATTTATGCGATCATAGTAGAAGAATATGGTTTGATAGGAGGCTTTGTGCTGATGTTTTTTTACCTCTTATTGCTCTTTAGGATCATAGTGGTGGCCAATGCGAATGAATCATTCTTTGGAAAATTAATGGTTGTAGGGGTAGGATTACCCATTGTTTTTCAGGCTTTTATCAATATGGCAGTGGCGGTGGAATTGTTTCCTGTAACGGGTCAGACACTTCCACTTATCAGTAGTGGGGGTACCTCTATTTGGATGACATGTCTGGCGATAGGGGTAGTACTCAGTGCCAGCATCAAGAGATCAAAAACAGGCCTGGAGAGGCAGGAAATAGATGAGAATAACCCTTTAGAAGTCTTAAGTGGACAACTATAGATTTATACTCTCGGGAGGAGGGACAGGCGGTCATATTTATCCGGCGATCGCCATCGCAAATGAATTGAAAAGAAGGTATCCGGATGCCAAAATACTGTTTGTGGGTGCTTCGGACCGCATGGAAATGGAAAAAGTGCCACAAGCGGGATATGAAATAAAAGGATTATGGATCAGTGGATTACAAAGAAGATTAACCTGGAAGAATCTATTGTTCCCAATAAAAGTGATCAGTAGTTTGATACGAGCACGCAATATAGTAAGCAATTTTAGACCGCATGTCGCGATTGGTACCGGGGGCTATGCCAGTGGACCGGTATTACGAGTAGCATCGCAAAAGGGAATTCCATGTGTATTACAGGAACAAAATTCATACGCAGGAATCACCAATAAGATCCTGGCGGCAAAGGTTAAAAGAATTTGTGTTGCCTATGATGGAATGGAAAAATTCTTTCCAATAGAAAAGACGGTAAAAACAGGAAACCCTGTACGCGCTTCACTGGTGAATTTACCTAAAGAAGGTACAGCATCTTTTGCTCATTTCGATTTGGATCCGGGGAAGAAGACGCTGTTGGTATTAGGTGGTAGTCTGGGAGCAAAAAGGATCAATGAACTTATTGAAGATCAATTATCAAATTTAAAGAACCTGGGCTTACAACTCATCTGGCAATGTGGTTCCTTATACTATGACCGGTACAAACAATATGGGTCCGAATCAGTGAAAGTAAAAGGATATCTAAACAAGATGGAACATGCCTACAGGGTTGCTGATATTATTATTTCAAGATCAGGGGCAGGATCGGTATCTGAGCTATGTTTGGTTGGCAAGCCAGTTGTATTTATACCATCGCCTAATGTGGCAGAAGATCATCAAACGAAGAATGCACGCGCATTGGTCAATGCTGGGGCTGCTCTTATGATACAGGAGAAAAATCTTGAAAACGAATTTAGACCACACTTTGAAGAACTCCTTGCTTCCAAAGAAAAGATGGATGAACTAGGGAGAAAAATTAAAGAATTGGCTTTACCAAAGGCCACCGAACATATAGTGGATGAGATCGTAGAATTAATCCCGGAGGAAGATGAATAGTATTTCATTTCATAATGTATATTTTCTCGGCATAGGAGGCATAGGAATGTCTGCCCTTGCCAGATATTATACCTTCCTTGGCAAGGAGGTGGGCGGTTATGACAAGACCAAAACGCCACTCACCAATGAATTGGAAGCCCTGGGGATGACGATCCATTATGAGGATGATGTTGCTCAAATACCAAGGTCTTTTCTCTCACCGGCAGACACCCTTGTAGTGTATACCCCGGCGGTGCCAAGTGATCATACGGAGTGGGAGTATTTCACCACACACGGATTTATTGTCAAAAAACGGTCTGAGGTATTGGGGATGATCACCAGAGATACCTTTTGCTTTGCCGTCGCCGGAACACATGGGAAGACAACAACCTCCTGTATTTTAGCACACCTTTTAAAAGAAACCGGTACGCCTGTTACTGCCTTTTTAGGAGGCATTTCAGAGGACTTCAATAGCAACTTCCTATGGGAAGGAAATGAATTCTCTGTTGTAGAGGCTGATGAGTTCGATAGATCGTTCCTTCAACTTACGCCAAATGTTGCGTGTATAACTTCCATGGATGCCGATCATTTGGATATTTATGGAGACAATGAATCCCTGCAGGAATCTTTCAGGGCATTTGCATCGAAGTTAAAACCAGATGGAAAGTTGTTTGTGCGAAACGGCCTGGCTTTGCAAGGAATCACCTATGGAATTGAGGACGACTCAGATTATTGTATACGAAATATAAAGATTGAACATGGCACCTACATTTTTGATTTGGGAACTCCTGAGGCTACCCTTAAAGGAGTTAAATTCAACAAACCTGGTCGGCATAATCTGCTGAACGGACTAGTGGCTTTTGCGATGGCGATCCAAGCCGGACCCCCGCTGGATCGCCTCGCTGAGGCACTGGAAACCTTTAAAGGAGTACAAAGACGATTTTCGTATAAGATCAAGGATGAGCATTTGGTCTTTATTGATGACTACGCACATCATCCGGCCGAAATAGATGCAATTTTTGAAGCAGTAGAGGAGATGCATCCCGGCAAAATGGTACTGACGGTTTTTCAGCCTCATTTGTTTACTAGGACAAGAGATTTTGTAGAGGAATTTGCGCAGAGTCTTTCCAGATTTGATAGTATCATATTACTTGATATTTACCCGGCAAGAGAAAAACCCTTGCCTGGGGTAACCTCACAATGGTTACTCGATAAGATCACTAACCCTCAGAAAAAATTGGTTTCCAAAAAAGAGTTGGCAGAGGAGATCAAAGCACAAAAACCACAGGTGCTGGTAACCCTGGGAGCAGGTGATATCGGCCTGGAAATTAATACACTTAAAAAAGCACTGGAGTATGAAAATTAATTGGAACTATTTTAAATTATTGGCACTAATATGCTGCATAACAGGACTATATGCTTTTTCTAACAAAAGAAGTCACAATAGGCCCGTACAGAATTTGGAAATTATTTTTGAAGGAAATAACAATTTATACCTATCTCAGGATATGGTTAATAAATTGTTAATACAAAATTATGGCACTGTCCTCAATGTGGAGAAAGAAAAATTAGTTTTGAATACTATAGAAAAGGTCATTGAGGCCAATGATATGGTAAAAAGTGCCCAAGTATATCTTACTATCAATGGTAGACTTACATCTAAGATTTTCCAAAGGCAGCCCATAGGACGTGTAGAGGGAAGTACAAAATTTTACCTGGACGAGGATGGTAAATCTATGCCATTATCCAAGATGCACTCCGCCAGAGTGCCAATTATTACAGGAGAGATTACGGGCAAAAGTCTGGATGATGTATTCGAGATATTGAAGTTCATAAACCAGGACGACTTTTTAAGGAAGAATATAATTGGTATACATATTCAATCAGAAGAACGATACCAATTAAAATTTCGCGTGGAAGATTTTATTGTTGATCTGGGCAATGTAGAGGATCTGGAGGGCAAGTTTAAGAACTTCAAAGCATTTTATGCAAAAGCGATGAAGGATAAGTCACTACGGGATTATGCCGTGGTCAGTTTAGAATTTGATAATCAGGTAGTGTGCACCAAAATATAAATAACTATGGAACAAGATAATTATTCAGTAGGCTTAGATATTGGAACAACCAAAATTGTAGCCATTATTGGGAAGGAAAACGAGTACGGGAAAATAGAAGTACTTGGTATAGGACGTTCCAAGAGTTTAGGGGTTCATAGAGGCGTGGTTAATAACATTACTCAAACCATCAAGTCCATTCAACAAGCTGTAGAACAGGCGGAGGCCAATTCAGGATTAAAAATAGGATCTGTTGTGGTGGGTATAGCAGGGCAACATATCCGTAGTCTGCAGCATAGTGATTATATCACCAGAGCCAATTCAGAAGAAGTGATCAATGAGGACGATCTGGAAAAACTTTGTAATCAGGTATATAAGTTGGTAATGCTCCCGGGTGAGGAGATCATCCATGTACTGCCTCAGGAATACAAGGTGGACGGGCAAGCCGAAATAAAACAACCTATCGGTATGTATGGTGGCAGACTGGAAGCTAATTTTCATGTGGTTGTAGGGCAGGTATCCTCCATAAAAAATATAGGACGATGTATTAAAAGTGCTGGCCTTGATCTGTATAATATTACGCTCGAACCACTTGCCTCCTCAGAAGCAGTGCTGAGTCAGGAAGAGAAAGAAGCCGGTGTAGCCTTAATAGATATAGGTGGTGGTACCACAGATCTTGCCATTTTCAAGGATGGAATAATTAGGCATACTGCGGTGATACCATTTGGCGGGAATGTCATTACAGAGGACATCAAGGAAGGCTGTTCCATTATTGAAAAACAAGCGGAATTATTAAAGATGAAATTCGGGTCTGCATGGCCGGGTGAAAATAAAGATAATGAGATCGTATCTATCCCGGGATTGAGGGGAAGGGAGCCCAAGGAGATCACTTTAAAAAACCTCTCTAAGATCATTCACGCTCGTGTAGTTGAGATCGTAGAGCAGGTCTATGTGGAGATCAAGAACTATGGCCACGAAGAACAAAAGAAGAAACTTATCGCCGGAATAGTATTGACAGGTGGAGGTAGTCAATTAAAACATCTGAAGCAATTGGTTGAATACATTACGGGGATGGATACCAGAATAGGGTATCCCAACGAACATTTGGCAGGAGACTCAGATGCAGAAATTGCAAGTCCGCTTTATGCTACAGCGGTTGGACTTTTAATGAATGCCGTGGAAAATAAGGACAAACGAAGATTGAAGACACTAGAAGAAGAGAAGGAGCGGGAAATGGTCCTGGAAGGTCATGAAAACATGGCTACGGCAACAGCCACTACAAGGGAACGTAAATCAGTTTTTGACCGTTGGTCCGAAAAACTCAAGGATTTCTTAGATAACGCAGAATAAATAAAAGTATAGCACATTAACCAGTAACAAGTATAACATGAGCAAGAACACCGAATTTGAAAGTATTTCCTTTGACCTCCCCAAGAATCAAAGCAATGTAATAAAAGTGATCGGCGTTGGAGGCGGAGGCAGTAATGCCATAAATTATATGTTCCAGGCGGGAATAAACGGAGTAGATTTCGTTATCTGCAATACAGATTCCCAGGCACTTCAAAATAGTGCAGTACCCAATAAAATTCAATTAGGGGTTTCCCTTACTGAAGGTTTGGGAGCCGGGGCAAATCCCGAGGTAGGTGAGCAAGCTGCCATTGAGAGCATGGAAGACATTAAAACAATGCTCGATACTACTACCAAAATGATCTTTATCACGGCCGGAATGGGTGGGGGCACAGGTACTGGTGCAGCTCCTGTCATTGCAAAACAGGCTAAGGAAATGGACATCCTTACGGTAGGAATTGTGACCATGCCTTTTCAGTTTGAAGGAAAAATGAGGTGTCAGCAGGCGCAAAAAGGAATTGAACGTCTAAGAGACCATGTAGATTCTCTGATCATTATCAACAACAATAAGCTGCGTGAGGTATATGGCAACCTGGGCTTTAAAGCCGGATTCTCCAAAGCAGATGAAGTGCTTGCTACCGCGGCAAGAGGAATTGCTGAAGTTATAACCCACCATTATACCCAAAACATAGATTTACGGGATGCCAAGACGGTACTTTCAAATAGTGGAACGGCCATTATGGGATCTTCCATGGCATCTGGTACCTCAAGGGCCACAGAGGCCATCATGACCGCTTTAGATTCCCCCCTTCTAAATGACAACAAGATCACCGGTGCAAAGAACGTATTGTTACTGATCGTATCCGGTACTAAGGAGATCACGATTGATGAGATTGGAGAGATCAATGACCATATTCAGATTGAAGCAGGTCATGGTGCCAATATCATTATGGGTGTAGGAGAGGATGAGACCCTTGGAGACGCCATTGCCGTTACGGTGATCGCTACTGGTTTTAATGTGGATCAGCAAGATGAGATCGTCAATACGGAGTCTAAGAAGATAATTCATACCCTAGAAGACGAGCAGAAGGCGGTGCATAACTTAACAGAAGCTCCGGCCGTAGTGCATGAGTTGGAAGAGGTTGAAAAAGATTTTGAACCTATAGTGAAACACACCTTGGAAATAGAAGAGGAGATGGATCTGATCCCAACCACTAATTATATTCGCAACTTCAACGTTTTCTGCGAGGAGGTAGTGGCTGAAGAGGTACATGAAAATGATTTTGTGATTGTTGATTCTAAAGAAGCGCTTTTCGACATTGAAGTAGTGGATCCAGTAACAGTTTCGGCAAAAGATGACAGTAAAGAGCAGATTGCTTTTAGTTTTGATCTGCCTATTGTTGAGAACAATCAGGAAGAGGATGAGAAAGAACATGTGATCACTTTTACCTTGGATGAGGAGATCAATGACATAGATGTTAATGAACATATAGAAGTAATACCTGTATTAGAATACAACAAAGAAGGTGAAACCCGTTACAGTTTGGACGACTATATGGAACTGGAGTCACAACTAACCGGTGCCCGATCTAAAGCAGAGGATTATGATCCCAAGATTGAGGGAGATGAACTGGTATTTGAACAAAAAACGGTAAGTGCATTTGAACAAGCAAGTGAGAGCAAGGATAAGGGAGAAATAGATCCTATGAGTTCACCCATTGAAGAATTACTCAAGGCAAGGGCTGATGAAAGAAGACGAAAACTAAAGGATTTTAATTACAAATTCCAAAACAGCCTTAGCCATATAGAAGAAATTGAGAAAGAGCCGGCGTATAAGCGCCAAGGGATTAATCTGAATGAAAATCCAAAGGACGGTAAGGTGTCCAGAACAACTTTAGGAGAGGATAGCAATGATGAGATACAATTGCGTTCTAATAATTCTTTTTTACATGATAATGTGGATTAGTTAGTTTTTTTGTAAGGTTATTTAACCTAGCCAGAACCCGGAATGATCCCCATCATTTCGGGTTTATTTTTTATCTTCGTGTGGTTAAAATTAGACGCCATGAATTTACAGGAAAAGGTAATGCAAGAAATGAAATCTGCCATGAAGGCCAAAGATTCGGTGGCATTAGAATCACTGCGAGCAATTAAATCGGCCATGTTATTGGCACAGACCGAAAAAGGTAAAGGAAGTTCTTTATCTGAAGAGGAAGAGGTGAAAATGGTGCAACGATTGGTAAAGCAGCGCAAAGATAGTGCTGCCATTTATGTTGACCAGGGCAGGGATGATCTGGCTGCAACAGAATTGTCACAGATTGCAATTATAGAGAAATTCTTACCAGAGCAGCTTAGTGAAGAGGCTGTTGAAAAAGTTGTGTTGGCAACCATCAACAAGATTGGGGCCAGTGGGATGAAGGATATGGGGAAGGTTATGGGTATGGTCAGTAAAGAACTTGCTGGTCAGGCAGACGGAAAGACCATATCAAATATTGTGCGTAAGCATCTCAGCTAGAGTGAGGCTTATGAAAAGCAACCTATTTTATTGGTACCAGAAAGTTCTTTTTGCGTAAATTGCGCTCGCTAAGAAGGCAAATACCAAATGGCTGCGTAGTTCAACTGGATAGAATATCAGATTTCGGCTCTGAGGGTTGGGGGTTCGAATCCCTCCGCGGTCACTCATAAACCAAAAAAAGAGCAGAAGACAAGCGAGTTTCAAAAAAGAAGCTCGCTTTTTTTTTGAAGGGAAGCACTGTCTTCCTTTTTTTGGTTTTCAACGCGGAGCGTTGAGGGAAGACCGAACGTATGTGAGGTAATCCATTGCGGAGCGTTGAGGGAAGACCGAACGTATGTGAGGTAATCCATTGCGGAGCGTTGAGGGAAGACCGAACGTATGTGAGGTAATCCATTGCGGAGCGTTGCGGGAATACCGAACGTAAGTGAGGTAATCCATTGCGGAGCGTTGAGGGAAGACCGAACGTATGTGAGGTAATCCATTGCGGAGCGTTGCGGGAAGACCGAACGTATGTGAGGTAATCCATTGCGGAGCGTTGCGGGAATACCGAACGTAAGTGAGGTAATCCATTGCGTAGCGTTGGGAGGAGATTAAAAATTGCAAAAGACAAGAGAGTCTTTATAAGTTGGTCGTCTAGGGGATCGCTGGCTTCCAATCAGGAACACGTTCAGCTATTTCCCTAAATTGTCATTCTAAACTCTTCAAACTGTTACAATACAACAGCTATCTTCATTAGTAGAGCAGGGTTTCTTTCTAATAATGGGATGTTCTCTTAAACAGAACGTAAATGCACTATGCGTTGGATAAGATATGAAGGGAATAATACCTATCAGTCTGAAAATCAATCTGTATCTGAGTGGTTCATGAGAGCATTATGGTATTCCTGACTTGAGAATTAGCACTTTGTTAACAGTTAAGAGTAAATCATTATCTATTTTTGAATTATGAGGAGTAATAAGTGGACGACAATTCTGGCGATCCTTTTCCTGGGGGTGATCCTCGGGATCAAAGCCATGGACTTCCATACATTTACGCATGCCGAGGATTCCGATCCGGTAAGGTGTGAACTCTGCTTGTTCTCCCATCTTAATGAGGCGGTTTCCTTCAACAATGTAACGGACTCATCTATTTCGTTGTTTTCTTGGGACAATCCCAATCAGCACGTCCGCGATCTTCACAAGGTGATTACGATTGAGGAATTCACTTACACCATCCTCTTCGGAAGGCCCCCACCAACTATTTCCTAACACTTTTCAAGACTTCTTGGTCTTTTGGAGTCTTACTTTTTTTGAAGTCCTTAGACTGATATTCACACTTAATTATATAAAATATGTCGTTCAGACAGCTTGTGTTGCTTGCAACGTTGCTTCTATCTTTTTGGGGCCATGGCCAGGAATGTTCCTTTTCTCTAAGAGGGAAGGTTCAGGATTTCCATGACAAATCGCCATTGGTGGGAGCTACTCTATATAT
This sequence comes from Eudoraea sp., assembly GCA_024639765.1. Lineage (GTDB taxonomy): Bacteria > Bacteroidota > Bacteroidia > Flavobacteriales > Flavobacteriaceae > Muriicola. The sequence continues at coordinate 26,961 of JAHEHU010000008.1, read as the reverse complement.
CCCTGAACTAGAGGTCTCAGCTATTACAGATCTGAACGGTGAATATATTTTTGAAAAGCTATGTGCAGGGAATTTCGAAATTGAGATTATGCATCCTGAATGCAGGACCTTGATATTCCCTGTGATAATTACAAGATCTGATACCAGGGATTTCTTAATGGAGCACCATTTGGAAAAGCTTGATGAGGTGAAAGTAGTTGGTAGTCTTTTCACTAATAAAACAAATTCAGGACTAGAAGAACAAGTTTCAGAGGAATCACTTCTACGAAACAGTGGGGCTAGTCTTGGGGACGCCATTAAAGAGTTGAGCGGTGTTTCGAGCTTAAATACGGGTGCCACTATTGTTAAGCCTGCTATACACGGATTGAATGGTAGCCGTATTTTGGTACTAAATGATGGTGTTCGGATGCAGGACATGGAATGGGGTGATGAACATGCTCCAAATGTAGATGTTAATTCGGCGGGGAGCATTTCTGTGATCAAAGGGGCCTCGGCACTTCAGTATGGTGGAGATGCTATAGGAGGAGTAATTGTTATGGAACAATCTATTCTTCCTGTAAGAGATACGCTCTATGGAAAAACTGTCCTTAATGGGATATCAAACGGTAGAGGAGGGAGTATTTCTTCAGATCTGACAAAAATATTTAGAGATCAATGGTTCCTGAGGGTTCAAGGTTCTTATAAACGTCTCGGGGATCAGGAAGCACCAGATTATATTTTGTCCAATACCGGCATAGCGGAGACCGCTTCTTCCATACAATTTGGCAGAAAGACCTTAGAATGGGGAGTACAGGCCCGCTATTCCTTCTATGATGCAGAAATAGCTATTTTGCGCGCTTCTCATATTGGAAATATAGATGATTTGATTCGAAGTATCAATAGCGGGGAACCTGAAATAATAAGGCCTTTCACCTATGATCTGCAGAATCCCAGACAGGATGTAACACACCACCTTGGAAAACTTTCTTTCTATAAACGGTTTGAGGGAATGGGAAAATGGAATGTTCAATACGATTTTCAACAAAATCGAAGACGTGAATATGATGTAAGGAGAGGTGAATTGAATGACAGGGCCTCGCTAGACCTTGAGCTCACCACGCATTCATTAAGTACGGATTTTAAATGGGATGCCGCAGAAAAATATGAGTGGCAGGCAGGACTCATAGGCAGGTACCAGGTAAATTTTCCTAACCCGGCCACAGGAGTTCGAAGATTGATACCAGATTACAACAAGACAGAGCTTGGGGGTTTTCTTACGGGAGAATACAAACTTAAACCTAACTGGAACATAGACGCAGGTATTCGATATGATTTCGTTAACATAGATGCCACTAAATTTTATCAAACCTCACGTTGGGAGGAAAGAGGGTATGATCAGGAATTCTCCGACCTGGTAGTTGAAGAGATAGGAAATCAATTACTTACCAATCCGGTATTTACATACCATAATTTTTCTGGTACTACGGGGCTAAATTATTCGAAAAACAACACTACCTTTTTGAGGTTCAATTATGCGCTTGCCCAGCGAGCCCCAAACCCATCGGAACTTTTCAGCGACGGCCTCCACCATTCTGCAGCCCGTATTGAACTGGGAGACCTAAGGATAAAAAGTGAAATATCGAATAAATTTTCCCTTTCCTATGAAAGGCGATATAATACTTGGGGATTTTCAGTAGAGCCCTACGCCAATTTCTTAAAGGATTTTATAGTTCTGGAGCCTACCGGTGTAGAATTTACGATTCGGGGGGCTTTTCCCGTCTGGAGTTATCGCCAGACTGACGCCCGATTGCTCGGGATAGATGCATCTGCCTATGCAGACTGGCATCCCAACTGGAGATCAGAACACCAAATCTCTCTGGTAAAGGGAAACGACCTTGAACAGGACCTTGCATTGATCAATATTCCACCAGTTAATCTTAGAAATAGTCTCAATTTTTACAAGGAGAATTGGCAAGACTTTGAGGTGTCCCTGATAAGTGACCTGGTCCTCAGACAAAACGAATTTCCACCAAATATAGTGGTGTTCTCTCCGGAACAGCAGGAAGACGTGCTGCTGGAGATCAATTCTCCGCCCGCGGCATACCATCTGTTAGGGCTGAATTCAAAGGCTGAATTTTCGCTAGGAGGATTCGGCAAATTAATTACATCCGTCGTTGTGAATAATCTGCTCAACACTACTTACAGGGACTACTTGAACCGGCAACGGTATTTTGCAGACGGTCTTGGAAGAAACGTTCAAATACAAATAATTGTTAATTACTAAATCCTTATTTTATCATGAAAAGCAGTAAATATTTTTCTATTTTTTTTCTAGGTCTTCTAACTTTTAGCTCTTGCTCAGATGATGATCCGGCACCAGAGCCAATTAATGAGGAAGAAATTATTACAACTTTTACCGCAACATTAGTGCCCGATGGCGGCGGCACAACCATAACTCTTCAAACAAGAGATCTAGACGGCGATGGTCCTAATCCACCTGAGGTCACAGTTTCAGGGGATTTTGTTCCCAATTCGGTTTACAATGGTTCACTGGTTCTACTGAATGAAACAGAAACACCTTCAGAAAACATTACCAATGAGGTGGAAGCAGAGGATGAGGAACACCAATTTTTTTATACTATTGGTGGAGGACTCAATGCATCTACCGAATATGCAAATTTTGATGATGATGGCAATCCCTTAGGAACAGCTTTTACTTTCTCTACGGGAGCAGCCAGTAGTGGTACTCTTGGTTTCACACTTCGTCATGAACCTACGAAACCTAACACGGATCTGGCAGATGCCGGTGGCGAGACAGATATTGCCGTTACCTTTAGTGTGTCCATACAGTAGTATAAGATTTATTAAATTCTGAAATTATCCTATTTTGGATAACAGTCAAACCCTCTTTGCAGAGTTGCCAGGGATGCTTTTCCGGTACCTCAAAGAGGGTTTTTTAATAGAACATCATTGGTAAATAATAACACTTTCTTTAAAAATCCTGATGTCTTGTATATTGCTAATACTTGGTTTTTTTGGCTAATGAAGGCGAGTGGTGACCTAGAGCTGAGCGCTGAGGATATTATTATAAAGCCGGGACCGAACGTTTTTTTACAATGTGGTTCATTATGATCTTCGCATGGATGCGTGAGTTCTCAATAAACCATTTATGGGTCTCCATCCCTCCACAGATAACGCCAGCCAAGTACAGCCCAGCAATATTTGTTTCCATGGTATCCTCATCGTACGAAGGTAATCGCTTTTTATCATTAGTTAAGTGAATTCCCAAAGCTTCAAGAAAATGAAAATTGGGTTTATAGCCTGTAAGTGCCAGGACAAAGTCGTTCTCAATTTTTTGCGTACCCTCTGGTGTGTTGAGAATCAATTCCTTTTCCCGTATTTCGGAGACTGTAGTATTGTAATAGGCCTTGATGCTTCCTTCTTTGATTCTGTTCATAATATCCGGTCGCACCCAGTATTTGACCCGTTGTCCTACCTCTGGTCCTCTAATGATCATGCTTACCTCAGCACCTTTCCGCCAGCATTCCAGCGCTGCATCTACTGCAGAATTACTGGCTCCGATCACCGCTAATTTCTGACTGGCATAAAAATGAGGATCCTTGTAATAGTGAGACACCTTTGCGAGGTCTTCGCCTGGAACATCCAGTGTATTTGGGAGATCATAAAAACCTGTTGCGATGACAACGTTTTTTGCTTTGTATGCTTGTTTGGCTGTCTCCACTTCAAAAATATCTTCCTTTTTTTCAATGGAAGTAACTTTTTCAAAAAGTTGAATATTCAACTTATTGGAGGTAACGATCCTTCGATAATATTCCAAGGCTTCATTACGCTTGGGCTTGGCTTCCTTACTAATAAAGGGTATATCATCTATTTCTAATTTTTCAGAAGAAGAAAAGAACTGCATATTCACCGGATAATTAAAAAGTGAATTAACAATAGGTCCCTTTTCTATAATTAGGTAGCTAATACCTTTTTTCTGGGCTTCCAGGCCACATGCTATTCCAATTGGCCCCCCTCCAACGATGATAAGATCTATGTTCTTAATCATTTTTTATAACAGGTCTTCTTTAATATACGTCATCACAAAACTAGGCATTAAATAATATACCAGAAAATACAAGGGTTTACTAAACCTGATAATTATCATTCTTTCCAGAAATAAAGAATCGGATATTTAAGATGTCAAATTAAAAGAATAGCATCATGACAATTTCAATAGATATACCCGTAACAACCATAATGACTAAAAATATTATTTCTGTTGATGTCAAAGATGGTTTGGCCAAGGCAGAACATTTATTCAAAAAGCATAAAATAAGGCATATGCCTGTTACAGACCATAAAAAGATTGTGGGCATGCTTAGTATGAATGATCTGCTTCGAATCAGTTTTGCCGATGGTGCCTATCGGGAGGAAGGAGAAATAAAGTCTGATATCTATGATATGTTTAGCATAGGTAACCTTATGGTTCGCACTCCTGAGACCATTAGCCCAAAAAATACGGTAAGAGAGGTAACCTCATTACTCACTAATCGAAAATTTCATGCCCTTCCTGTGGTAGATAATGATGAAATTGTTGGGATGGTAACCACAACCGATCTTTTGAAATATTATTTGTCCATGTTTTAGGAAACGGCAGCATGAGCCAGTTTCGAAATGGTTTCTGAAGGTTTTTCCGACTTAAAGACGGCACTCCCTGCGACCAAAACATCTGCCCCGGCTTCTATGAGCTTCGCGGCATTCTCCATGCTTACACCACCATCTACTTCAATTAAGGCAGAAGCCTTTTGTTCTTTGATCATTTTCTTTAATGTCCTAATCTTTTCATAGGTATTGGGAATAAAGGACTGTCCTCCGAATCCGGGGTTGACACTCATAATAAGCACCAGGTCCAGATCACCTATAATATCTTTCAACAACTCAACACTTGTATGCGGATTTAATGCAACACCTGCTTTCATTCCTGTTGCTCGTATGGCTTGTATGGTTCTATGCAAGTGTGTGCATGCCTCATAGTGTACAGTTAGCATGTAGATACCAAGATCTGCAAAGGTTTGGATATACCGATCCGGATCCATGATCATTAAATGTGTATCTAAAGGTTTGGTAGCAAATTTGGATATTGCTTTGATCACGGGCATCCCATAAGAAATATTAGGTACAAAAAGGCCATCCATGATATCTAGATGGTGCCATGCTGCTTCACTTTGGTTGACTATTTCTACGTCTCTTTGAAGGTTGCCAAAATCGGCTGCTAAGAGAGAGGGGGCTATTTTTACGGGATTCATGAAGGTTCCGGGATTTCAGTCTATAAAAATAAACAAATGCAAGGGATTATGATAGCAACTGGTATTATTTTGTAGGGGCTACTTTTGAAGAATCCATTGCCATAAGGTCACTCTCTGCGGCTACATATCCAAATGACGTCCAGGAATCCCCTGCAATAATATCATTCAATAGTGTTTCACCTTTTTCAAGATTTCCTTCATATAAATGCCAGTTCGCCAGGCCATAAAGTATGGCATCTGAGGCCGCTGTTGACCCCTCTTCCTGGGCAAGGTCCTTCTCGTTTAACAGGCCTTTGTAAAATTTGCAAAGATCGTAGTAATTGTTGTTTTCAATGACCTCAAGCTCAGGGGTGATTGGGAGCAAAAGACTATCTGCACGTTCTTTGTTTCCCATACGCCGCTGTATCATATAGAGCCAGTGCGTGCTCGATACCAGGTTGTCAGGATTAGTTCCGCTTTGCCGGCATTTGAGGTAAGCTCGATAGGCTTTTTCATAATCGTGTTTCAGGTAATACGCAAGTCCCAGGTGGTACCATATATTTCCGTGCAACGTACTGACGGGTATGTTCAGGGTATTGGGCATACCGTCTGGTTCTATTTCATTTGCTTTCCCTTTAATTAGTTCGGCTCCTTGTTCCAGATCATTAATGGCCTTGTCATATTCCCGTAAAGAAATATAACGATGCCCTCTATGCCTGTAAAGACGGGCATCCTCCGGAAATCTTTGGATCCCTTTTGAGTAGATCGCTATTGCGTCTTCGTAATTGCCCAGATAAGCGGTTCTACGACCATACCAAATGAGCAGGTCCACATCTGAGGTGTCCTCCAAAAAAGCCGCTCTGGCTTTCTGATATTGTTGTAATGACTTACCACTGGCCTTATTTCTTTGATAAACCTTGCCCAGGGGGGTTGTAAAGGGTTCAGGAGTAACCGGTTTATGAGAATTTTCAGCCTTGCATGAAGAAAGTATCAGGAGAGACCAAATGGCCGTTGTCAAAAAGAAGGTCATGTTCGTTGCAGAGCCATTCATATAAATCTGGTATTGAATTTAGTCACCGTCATGAATAAAGGTACAATATTCAATTGTTCCAGAAATAAAAAAACTCCGGTAATCAGCCGGAGTTTATTCATCAATCAAAAAACGAACAGTCATGATAAACTGTTGTTATCGTATGCAAATTAAGTTAAAAACTCCAGTATTCCAATTTTGGATACAGACATCTAACCAATTGCCCTGGGGATATTTATCCCAAATACGTTTTTAAGATCTTGCTCCTTGAGGTATGTTTCAACCTTCTGATAGCCTTCTCCTTTATTTGACGTACACGTTCTCTTGTAAGGTCGAATGTCTCACCAATTTCTTCCAGCGTCATAGAATGTTGTCCGGCCAGGCCAAAATACAACCTTATGACATCTGCTTCCCTGGGTGTAAGGGTTTCTAATGCTCTTTCAATCTCTGTTCTCAGCGATTCGTGCAGTAGATCCTTATCCGGATTAGGTGATTCACCACTTCGGAGTACATCGTATAGATTAGAATCTTCACCGTCTATCAGTGGTGCATCCATGGATACATGACGCCCTGAATTCTTTAATGACTGCTTAACGTCTTCCACAGTCATGTCTAATTCCTTGGCTATTTCTTCAGCAGACGGCATACGCTCATGGGCTTGCTCTAGAAATGCGAAGGTCTTATTGATCTTATTGATAGATCCGATCTTGTTTAACGGCAAGCGAACAATTCTTGATTGTTCTGCCAGTGCCTGCAAAATAGACTGACGAATCCACCATACTGCATAGGATATAAATTTAAATCCACGGGTTTCATCAAAACGCTGAGCGGCTTTTATAAGACCTAGATTTCCTTCATTGATAAGATCGGGTAGGGTAAGCCCTTGATTTTGATATTGCTTCGCTACAGAAACAACAAACCTCAGGTTCGCCTTGGTAAGTTTTTCCAATGCTGTTTGATCACCCGCCTTAATTCGTTGTGCCAATTCTACTTCTTCATCAGCCGTGATCAGGTCTACTTTTCCAATTTCTTGTAAGTATTTGTCTAGTGACGCGGTTTCCCTATTCGTCACCTGTTTAGTAATCTTTAACTGTCTCATCTGTTAAGTTCCTTTCTATTTAGGTTCAATGTGCATAGGCTGCATATATTTATACGTAAAAAAAGAAGGAATGTTACAATTAGGGTACGATATTTTCAATAAAATGTTAAAAAAATCAAAAAACCCCGACCAATGGTCAGGGTTTACACTATTTATCAGGAAAATATTAATCTCTTCGCTGTCTTGGACCTCTTCGATCATTGCCTCTGCCACGATCATTCCGGTCGCTTCTTGGAGGTCTTTCTTTGTAGCCTTCAGGTTTTGGTAGTAGGGCCTTTCTCGAAACTTTATCCTTTCGGGTCCTCGAATCTATACCAAAGTATTTCACATCAAAAACATCACCCATGTTTACAACATCGGTCACTTTTTCTGTGCGCTCCCAGGCTAACTCAGAAACATGGAGCAATACCTCATTTCCAGGAGCATCCATATATTCTACAACAGCACCAAAATCAAGGATCTTGATCACCTTAACCTCATAGACACTGCCAACCTCAGGTTTGAAGGTAATAGAATCTATTTTGGCCAATACGGCATCTATACCATCCTGGTCTGTTCCCAATATCTCTACCAATCCCTCTTCCGTGACAGGATCTTCATTGATCACGATAGTGGTTTTTGTAGTTTTCTGTAATTCCTGGATCACTTTACCTCCCGGACCAATTAAGGCACCAATATACTCTCCTGGAATAGTGGTAGTAACCATTTTAGGAGCATGTGCCTTCACTTCTGGTTTTGGAGCGTCAATGGTATCTGTTAGCTTGGAAAGAATATGTAATCTTCCATCCCTTGCTTGCTTTAAGGCCTTTACAAGGATCTCATAAGACAACCCTTTTACCTTGATATCCATTTGACAGGCAGTAATTCCCTCCTGTGTACCTGTAACTTTGAAGTCCATATCTCCCAGGTGATCTTCATCTCCAAGGATATCTGATAATACTGCATATTTACCGGTATCAGTATCAGTGATAAGTCCCATTGCGATCCCTGAAACGGGTTTCTTTAATTGAACCCCGGCATCCATCAGTGCCATAGTACCCGAACAAACAGTAGCCATAGATGAGGAACCGTTACTTTCCAGGACTTCAGAAACTACCCGCACGGTATAGGGACAATCTTCAGGGATCATTCCTTTTAAGGCCCGTTGAGCCAAGTTTCCGTGGCCTACTTCCCTGCGCGATGTTCCCCTTATAGGTCTTGCTTCCCCGGTTGAAAAAGGAGGGAAGTTATAATGCAGGTAGAAGGTTTCTTCTCCTTCATAAGATGGCATGTCTATCTGATTAGCCTCTCTAGACGTTCCTAATGTAACTGTAGCCAACGCCTGGGTTTCACCTCTTGTAAAGATCGCAGAACCATGGGTGGAAGGAAGATAGTCTATCTCACACCAGATAGGTCTGATCTCGTCCGTCTTCCGGCCATCGAGACGAAGTCCTTCGCTTAATGTTAGATCACGTACGGCCGCCTTTTCAGCCTTGTAATAGTATTTTTTGATCAAATCTCTTTTGGCCTCTATTTCTTCTTCAGAAAAGGATGCAATGATTTCTTCCTTAATTTCTGAGAAAGCTGCACTGCGTTCATGTTTAGAAGAACCTGCTTTGGCAACAGCATAAACCTTGTCATAGGCCATTTTATGAATGTCCTTAGCCAGGGTTTCATCTTCCTCTTCTTGTTCATATTCACGAACTTCTTTTCTTCCAAAGGCATCTGCAAGGCGCATTTGCGCTGCAACCTGTACCTTAACCGCTTCGTGTGCAAACTTAATGGCTTCTACCATCTCTTCCTCAGAGATCTCACCCATTTCACCTTCAACCATCATAACCGAATCTGCAGAGGCTCCAATGACCATGTCGATATCCGATTCTTCCAGCTGAGCACGGGTTGGATTAATAATAAATTCGCCATTAATTCTTCCTACACGTACTTCGGAGATAGCACATTCGAAAGGAAAATCTGAAAGCTGTATAGCTGCCGAAGCGGCCAAACCGGCCATGGCATCTGGCATAACATCATCGTCATGAGACATTAATTGAATCATAACCTGTGTTTCCGCATGGTAGTCTTTTGGAAACAAAGGACGAAGTACGCGGTCTACTAAACGCATGGTAAGCACTTCACCGTCACTCGGTCTTGCTTCTCTTTTGAAAAAACCACCTGGATAACGACCAGAGGCTGCAAATTTTTCGCGATAATCTACCGTAAGAGGCAGAAAATCCACATCGGATGCTTTGTAATTAGATACTACAGTACATAGTAACATACATTTTCCCGATTGCACAACAACAGAACCGTGGGCCTGTTTTGCGAGTTTTCCGGTTTCGATAGAAATAGTTCTACCATCACCAAGGTCTATGACCTCTTTAAATGTTTTTGGAATCATACTTTTTAATTAAACCTGTCTATTTTTACAGGATTGTTAAACAATGGTCTGCCGCCCTCATGGTCGGCCGAAGTTGTGTTGTTGTGTTGTTGACCAATGAAAAACTGAGTGTAAGCTTTTTAATGTTGCCCTTCGCAGGGACTTGAGAATAAAAAAAAGGGGAAGACGTGTCCTCCCCTTTCCTATTATTTTCTGATATTCAATTCTACGATTAGCTGGCGATATTTTTCGATGTCTTTCTTTTTTAGATAATCTAAAAGACTTCTTCTTTTACCTACGAGCATTACCAGGGATCTTTCTGTATTGAAATCCTTATGGTTTTTCTTTAAATGACCTGTCAGGTGGTTGATCCTATGGGTAAACAACGCTATCTGACCTTCTGTGGAACCGGTATTGTTCTCGTCTCCACCATATTTTTTGAAGATGTCTTTCTTCACTTCCTTGGTTAAATACATGCCAATATTTTATTTAATGATTATTATGTATCTGATTGATTTTCAATCGAGCGGCAAAGATAGGAATATTTTTAGAATACACCTTGGGGATACAATTTTTTTGCTAGGTCATTAAACCTTTCTTAAAGATAAGTGTCCTAGATGGGTAATCTTTAAAACTACATTATGAAAAAGAGTCTCAAAACATTGAACTATGCAGGAGGTATGCTTATGGCAGCTGCTTTACTATTTTCCTGTAACAAAGAAGAATCCACACCATTTGTGGAACAAGAAACATTTGAAGTGGCCGAGCTAAAGGCCAGTGATGAATCTGAATTGATCTCTGAGGAGATCCTGAATATTGCAGAAGATGTCTATACTGCAGATGAGGTATTATCTACCTCTAAGTTTTCGTACAATTCAGATTTCTTGCCAGACTGTGTAAGTATTACTACAGTTGTTACTTCTACTTCGAAAGAACGCACTATCGATTTTGGTGACGGTTGTGAATTGCCCAATGGTAATGTGTTAAGTGGTATTATTTTTCTTAGTTATGACAAAGACATGGAACAGGCCACAAACACCTTAAGTCTATCGTTGGAAAATTTTGTGTTTAATGGAGTGGCCATTGAAGGAGGTGCTTCCATTGAAAGGATGCGTTCTAATGAGAATGGAAATCCACAATCGGATGCTAGTGCGGGCTATTCCGCTACCTGGCCAAATGGTGATACCGCTAGCTTTTCGGGGAATAGAACAAGAGAATGGATAGAAGGTGTGGGTACCGGTTTCTGGGGAGATAATGTATATCTTATTTCCGGACAGGGCACCTTTACAGGTCCATTGGGCAATGTCTTTATGAAAGAGACAGTTACACCTTTGAGGAGAGAACTTTCCTGCCGATTCATAGTAAGCGGAATTTTGAATATTTCAAGAAATGACGCCACGGCAAGTCTCGATTTTGGTGATGGAAGTTGCGATGCAAAAGGGATGCTCACGTACCCCGACGGAACTATGGAGGAGATCTTTCTCCGAAGGTTTAAAAACTAATACACGCTATTTAATGAAAAAGCCCTGATCAACTCAGGGCTTTTTTTTTATCGTATTGGATTATTTTGGATCAGATCTATATATAGATTGATCTTCTTTTTAAGTTCACTTCTGTGAACAATAAAGTCAAGGAACCCATGTTCTTTCAAGAATTCGGCGGTTTGGAAGTCCTTTGGCAGATCCTTACCAGTAGCCTCTTTAACAACACGAGGTCCTGCAAATCCTATTAAGGCCCCGGGTTCTGAGATATTGATATCGCCCAGCATAGCATATGAGGCTGTTGTACCTCCAGTAGTGGGATCGGTACATAAAGAAATGTACGGGATCTTTGCCTCGGCCAGCTGTGCGAGTTTCGCAGAGGTCTTGGCCAACTGCATAAGAGACAAGGCCGCTTCCATCATTCTGGCGCCTCCCGATTTAGATATCATCACAAAGGGTAAGTCTTTTTTGATGGCAAAATCAATCGCTCGTGCGATCTTTTCCCCTACAACGCTTCCCATGGACCCACCAATAAAGGTGAAATCCATACAGGCCACCACCAGTTCCTTGCCCATGGATTTACCTATCGCTGTACGCACGGCATCCTTTAACCCTGTCTTCTTTTGGGCTGCCTTTAGGCGATCTCCGTATTTCTTGGTATCCTCAAACTTTAACGGATCCTTTGAGGTGAGTTTTATGTCTAATTCATTGAATTCGTTGTCGTCAAAAAGAATTTCAAAATACTCCTTACTTCCTATTCTGACATGGTAATCATCTTCCGGACTTACATAAAAATTCTTTGCGAGTTCATCGTATTCTACGATCTTCCCTGTTGGAGATTTATACCATAGCCCTTTTGGGGTATCTTTTTTCTGCTCTGTGGCAGTCTGAATTCCTTTTTCTTTTCGTTTAAACCAAGCCGTCATAGTGTCTACATTTAAGATGCAAGAATAAACCTATAGGGTATTCACATTATTCAGATCCTCAAAGGCTTTCTTTAGGCGGGTAACGAAGGTTTTTTCCCCTTCACGTAACCAAACCCTTGGATCATAGTATTTCTTATTTGGTTGATCATCACCCTCAGGATTACCGATCTGAGCCTGCAAATAAGCTCCTTTCCCTTCAATATAATCCCTGATTCCCTCCATAAAAGCATATTGAAGGTCGGTGTCAATATTCATCTTTATGACGCCATAACCAATAGCTTCTCTGATCTCCTCTACGGTAGAGCCAGATCCACCATGGAAGACAAAATCTATATGATTGTGTTCTACACCGTATTTTTTTGTAATGTATTCCTGAGAATTTTTAAGGATCTTAGGAGTTAGTTTCACATTTCCCGGCTTGTAAACGCCATGCACATTTCCAAAGGCTGCGGCTACCGTAAATCTGTGGCTAACTTTTGACAGTTCTTCATAGGCATAGGCCACTTCTTCGGGCTGGGTGTACAATTTGGAATCATCCACATCTGTGTTATCTACTCCATCTTCTTCACCCCCAGTAATTCCAAGTTCAATTTCGAGGGTCATATCCATTTTACTCATTCGGGAAAGATACTTTTTACAGATCTCGATATTCTCTTCAATAGGTTCTTCGGAAAGGTCTATCATATGTGAGCTGTAGAGCGATTTCCCCGTTGCCTTAAAATGGGCCTCACTTGCGTCAAGAAGTCCGTCTATCCAAGGAAGAAGTTTCTTGGCACAATGGTCTGTATGTAAGATCACCGTGGCACCATAGGCTTCTGCTAATTCATGAATATGTTTGGCCCCTGCTATGGCCCCTTTGATAGCGGCCTGTTGTGATTCATTAGAAAGCCCTTTCCCTGCATTAAATTGGGATCCACCATTAGAAAATTGGATGATCACCGGAGAATTGAGCGCAGCAGCGGTTTCGAGTACTGCATTGATAGTATTGGAACCGGTAACATTTACCGCGGGAAGCGCAAATCCTTTTTCTTTAGCATAATTAAAGATTTCCTGAACTTCATTACCAGTGGCAACACCCGGTTTTATATTGTGAGACATAGTATTCTGTTTGATTTGTTAGTAAGGTTACTCGGGCAAAAGTAATAAAATAATTAGGTCTAAAAGGGATAATTGATCCCTATTTGTATGACCGCATTACCGAAATTATATTCTCTAAACCACCTTTTAGAAGGTACTTCAGCAGGATTATACGTCTTAAAACCAGCATCTACCCTGAATACAAAATAGGTAAAATCATAGCGCAAACCTAGGCCTGTCCCAAGAGCAATATCGCCCAGGGAGTCAAAACCACTAAAGGTTTTAGCAGGGTCATCCACATTGTCCCAGACATTCCAGATATTACCTGCGTCTGCAAATAGGGCCCCTTTTATGTCCCCTACAATTGGGAAGCGGTACTCAAGATTAAAAGCGAGTTTGAGATTGGCCTCATTGAAATCATTTATATCCCTGGAACTACCCGGACCCAGTGAATACGGAAACCAGGCTCTGTTATCATTAGAGCCTCCTGCGAAATAACTGCGTACAAAAGGAACACTTTCTGAATTCCCATAGGGCACTGCTATTCCAATGAAACTGTGGAAAGCCAGAACATTAGACCTATTTAGGTCCCAGTGTTTTATAAAATCGAACTCCGTTTTTACATACTGTGAATAGGGAACTCCAAATACCAATAAATTGTTGTTATCGTTTTCATTGAACGGAAAAACATAGGACAAGGCCGAAAGAAGATTACCGGCGCTCTCTAACTTTAATCGGTACTGATAAAAACTATTATCATTGAACCCGCTTTTGTTGTTCTTTGTAAATGTATAGTTGCTCGCAAAAATTAAATTGTTCTCCGTGAGACGCGCTCGGCGCTCCTCAATTCTACTAACCTCAATAAAATCATCTGTACTGGAAGGAACGGTTCCGTCTATAATTGCCTCGGTAAAACCGGCAGTGCCCTCTGGAATTGTTAATCTGGGATCATTCGGATCAATTGGAGTGTCATAAAGATCAGCTAGTAATGGGTTGTTTGTGTAGGTATCTGCACTTGCGATATTATTTAATTGCCTGTAACTACTTCCGTATACATTAAAAAAGCGATCCGGATTTACATTTTTTACATATAGAATATTTAAAAGTTCTATGGTGTTTTTTCGATTATTATCGGGTGTCCAACTGTATCCCAGAATAGTATTTAGTGTTTGTTTGTCAAGGCCAATGTTCTTTTGAAAACTGGTTCCTGCCGAGATCCTGGTTTGAGGAAGCATATAGTAGGGAACAAGTTTTCTCATGCCGAACAGTGGAAACCAGAGTCTGGGAAAGGTTAAATTAATGTCAGCTCCAATTTCAGAGAAAAAATCTTCGGAAAGTGAAGTGTCGCCTAATAAACCGAAAGTGCCTCTGGCCGACAAACTTAAGGTTTCGGCACCGTTGAACACGTTTCGAGTAATTAGGGAGCTGCTAAAACCAATACCCAGGCGCTGTATATTGGAATGGGTAACATCAAAGTTTAGTCCGAGGGAATATTTTGGTCTTGCCGTAAGAAATATGTTGGCAATAAGTTTGTTTTGTGTGCTGTCTTCCTGTATTTGAATATTGGGATATTTGAAGGTATTCAAATTCGTGATTTGACGATATGTACGGAGCCTGTCCAGATCACGATACACACTATCTTTTTCAAAGAAGATAGCATCTGTCAGCGCCTTAGGTTTATAGCGTAGTTTATCCTTAAAGAAGATGGTATGATTTTCAAAATCCTGAGATTGAAGGGCTGCAGGGTCATCTCCAAACTCATACCCTGCATAAATATTGATCTTATCAATGGAAAATACCTTGTATTCTGAAGTTGTTACTGCACTATCGCCCCTTCTCCGCAGGTTTTCAATATTCAATTCAACCTTCATCTTCTGATCGTCCATAAGTTCTGTGGTATCGCGAAGAATATCATAGGTGATAGAACTTTCCTGAAAATTATAGACCCCGGTATTTCTGAAAAGTTCTGTTAAACGTTGTCTTTCATTATTGAAATCGGCCAGATCGAATTGTTTGTTCGCCTTAATAAACGATGACTCCTTGTTCAGCGCATAGATGGAGTCTATTGCCGGGGATGCTATTTTATTGGATAAAGAATCAATGATATATGGTTTTCCTAAGGTGATGAGGTAATCAATGGCCGCTCGCTGACTTCTCCTTTCCTCAATGATCTCAAAAGTGGTTGAGTTATTGAAATAGCCTTTGCTGCCATAGTATGCACTTAGTCGCTGTAATGTCTTTTTTGTTCGGGAAGTGTCTATGACAACCGGAGCCTCACCAATTTTCTTTAACCATTCACTATAACCTTTTACCAAAAAGGATTCCCCTAGTGCGTCCACTTGTTTTTGTGATAAGAAAGATGCCAGGCGCTCTTCCCTATTTGGTTTTCTGTGTAACCATTCCTGATACAGGGAATCGGGATCTTTTTTGGCCAGGTTGTACAAATTAAGTCGGAGTGGATAGCCAAGGACACGGGTATTGGGTTCCTGTACTATAAGACTTTTGATATCTTCATCTACCACTTTTTCACCATTAGTGATTATGCTATTTTTTGTGAGGAGTAATTCATCTTCTTCCACTCTTTTTAAGGCATTGCAAGAAGTTAGCACTGCGATAAGCAAGAAGATACCTATTTTAGCAGTGTAGCCTTTAAGATGAAAGGGGGTATTCATAAGAACCAAAAATACATTATTTGGATGGTTGTAAAAAGTCAAATAAAGTTTATAAAAAGCTTGCAACAAAAAAAATACCGGATGTTGAACAGCCTGTTTGTAGCTGAGGGGGTGAAGATGGTAAATGAGTTGCTGCAAACAGAGTTGAAGCTACATAGTCTTTATACAACAAATCCAGAACTGCTCCCTTCCAATGAGTTTAAATACGAAAAGATCAGTGACGCAGATCTAAAAAAAATAAGCAGTTTAAAATCTCCAAATAAGGTTCTGGCTGTATTTCATATACCCGATGCGGCGCCCCTCAACTTTAATGGCTGGCTCCTGGTGTTAGACGGGGTAAAAGATCCTGGTAATTTAGGCACCATTATTAGGCTATGCGATTGGTTCGGAATAGATCACCTGGTATGCTCCAATGATACGGTTGATTGTTATAATCCCAAGGTATTACAGGCAACTATGGGTTCTGTTGCACGGGTTAACATTGTGTATATGAATGTGAAAACCCTGGTTAAAAATTCGGGTGTTCCGGTAGTGGGGGCTTTTATGGAAGGTGAACCTGTATATCGTTTCAAGTGGCCGGCACAGGGGATGTTGATTATGGGAAACGAGGCACACGGGATATCTAAAGAGTTGGAGAGGGAATCAACTAATAAAGTGAGTATACCACAATTTGGTCACCCTACCACAGAAAGTCTTAATGTAGCCACCGCCACTGCTATATTACTGAACGAATTAAGAAGGAATTAAAAATGGGGCTACTCAAATGTGAAATTCACAAAAACCCCTCGTGTTTTAAGCGCATCAATATTACCTGTCCACGGACTGTTGGGATCATTATCCGGAATTAATTCATCTGTAATGGCAAAGACCCCTCTTATGGAGGGAGAAAACTTGAAGTATTCCGTATAAAAATCAATCCCAAACCCCAATTCGTAATTAAATACCTGTTTTTTCATTCTAAAGGTACCGCTGCTATTGTCGTCCAGGCTGGTTTCGTTACTTCCCAGGTTCATTGAGGCAGAAACCCCTCCCACGAGAAATGGTTTCCAGTTGCCCAATCTCTTGGTGCTCACCTTTAAAAGTAGAGGAAAATTGATATAGGTAGATTTTACTTCTCTAATGGCATCATTCTCTTCAGAAAAACCCGGAAATCCGAGAGTTCTTGATCCATAAAATAAGCCGGGTTCAAAACGTAGATCCAAGAATTCATTGAGTCTTAGTTCGCCTATGAGACCAACATTGAACCCCATAGTTTTATCTACTAAAATATCCTGAAGATCATTCTTATACTCAAACTTGAAATCGTATTGGTTAAAGCCCAAAAAGTAACCCCAATTCAAGAATGCCTTGTCCTCATTTTCCAGATTCAGGATGGGCTTTTCATTAAATTGAGCCTGTAAGTCCTGTCCTTTTATCAAAAACAACAGGACCAAAAGGAAGAAAGATCTTCTCATAAGCTTACTTTGTGGCAATATAAATAGACGCCACTCCGAATGTTTGGGGCCTATTCTCCATACCTATAAACCCGATTTTCTTTAAAATATTGTTGAATTCCATGCCGTGTGGGAAAACCGAAGCTGAATCGCTCAAATATTGATAGGCGGAACGATCTTTCGAGAAGATTTTTCCGATTCCGGGAAGTATGTATTTTGTATAAAAAGCATACCCCTGTTTAAATGGGGTCTTCGTGGGGACAGATGTCTCCAGAACCACCAAGGTTCCACCTGGTTTTAGTACTCTGTGAATCTCCTGAAGCCCAATTTCCAAATGTTCAAAATTACGTACTCCGAAAGCCACTGTTACAGCGTCGAAGCTGGCATCTTCAAATTGTAAATTTTCACTGTCTCCAACAACCATTTCCACAGTTTCCTGTAAATGCTTTTGGACCACCTTTTTCTTTCCTACAGACAACATTCCGGTTGAAATATCCAAGCCCACTATTTTATCGGCACCTGTATTAACCAGATTAATTGCAAGATCACCTGTTCCTGTTGCTATATCAAGTATGGTTTTTGGTTTTCGTTCTTTCAGAATGGCAACAACCCTCTTTCGCCATTTTACATCAATTCCAAAGGAAATAACTCTGTTTAAACCATCGTACTCTCCTGAAATTGCATCGAACATAGTGGTAACCTGTTCTTTCTTACCTTTTGCAGAGTCCTTGTAAGGGGTGACATTCTTGGCCATTCCATAAATTTTGCGGCAAAGATACTACAATGCCTCCGTAATCTTAAAGGCTATTTTCTTAACGCACATGCTTGAACAAAAGAAAGTGTTGTGGTTTTTTAGGATGGGTTGAAAATTTCCGTAATTTTGACGCGCAAAACCATGCAACTCTTTCTTAGGTAAGTGCCGTGGCTTTATAGATCAGAAGAGAACTTCCTAGATGGTCTGTACAATATGATAAAAGACCTTTTTAACTCATGAAAATTATAATCGCTGGTGCAGGTGAAGTAGGCTTTCATTTGGCAAAATTGCTTTCCTATGAATCACAGGATATCACCTTAATTGATACCAATAAAGAAAGTCTTATATACGCAGACAATCATTTGGATATAAGAGTATTAAGGGGCGACGCCACTTCTATATCTATCTTGCAGGAGGCACAGGTAGATAAATCCGATCTGGTAATTGGAGTCACATCATCCGAAACAACCAATATTACCTTGTGTATGTTGGCCAAACAGATGGGTTCTAAGAAAACCATTGCGAGGATCTCCAATACTGAATTTTTAGATCACCGGGAAAAAATAAACTTCTCAGAATTGGGAATAGATGAGTTGATCTCCCCTGAGGAATTGGCTGCTTCAGAAATACAGCTTCTCTTAAATCAATCGGCATTCCACGATACTTACGAATTTGAAAATGGAGCACTTATCATGGTGGGTGTTTCCCTGCCAAAGAGCGCTCCCTTTATAGGTAAGACGGTTAAGGAAGCTGCTTCTGTCTTTCCCGAATTGCATTTTATGCCAATTGCGATGCAACGCGGGGGTACCCAATTTACCCTGATCCCCAGAGGGGATACTGTTTTTAAGGCAGATGATCAGGTGTATTTTATCACTGACAAAAAGGGAGTGGATGAACTTTATAAGCTCACCGGGAAGAAGAAGGAAGATCTAAAAAACGTTATGATACTGGGGGGGAGTAAAGTTGGCTTCAAAGCAGCGCGCGATCTGTGCGGACAGAAATTCAATGTAAAATTGATTGAAAAGAGCAAAGAAAAGGCCTTTGATCTTGCAGATATTTTGCCCAATGCCCTGGTCATCAACGGAGATGGGAGGAATGTGGAATTATTGGAAGAAGAGAGTCTGGAATCCATGGACGCTTTTATTGCGGTCACAGGAAATTCGGAGACCAATATCATGTCTTGTCTGGTGGCAAAATCAAAACGCATAAAAAAGACCATCGCCCTGGTTGAGAATATGGACTATTTTCAGTTATCACAATCCATAGGGATCGATACGTTGATCAATAAAAAACTGCTGGCAGCCAATAATATCTTTCGTTATATCAGAAAAGGAGAGGTTGTGGCGTTGACAAGGCTTAATAACCTTAATGCGGAGATTCTGGAATTCGTGGTAAAACCTTCGTCGAAAATGAATGGTCAGATCATTAAGGAAATCGACTTTCCCAGAAATGCCATCATAGGGGGTATTATACGTAAAGACAAAGGAATGGTAGCCCTGGGAGATTTTGAAATAGTGGAAGGAGACAGGGTAGTTGTTTGCTGTTTACCACAGGCTATTCAGAAAATAGAAAGGTTATTTTTATAGCATGGGATTCAATGCCAAAATAATTACGCACCTAATGGGGTTGCTCCTTTTATGTAATGGGGGCTTTATGATCCTTGCTGCATTGGTAAGCGGCATCTATCAGGACGGTGTTACACTTGAGATTACTTTGGCAGCCATCGTAACCATGTTCATTGGCGTTTTGGCCATGTTCTTTACGAGGGGGCATGATAAAGAAGTAAACAGAAAAGAAGGGTATATCATAGTCACCTTTGGATGGATCATTATGGCTGTCTCAGGGGTGCTTCCATATCTGTTCTCGGGCGCCATCCCTAATATTACCAATGCATTTTTTGAAACCATGTCTGGTTATACCACAACCGGTGCGTCTATCATAGACGATATAGAAATACTTCCGGAAGGGATCTTATTTTGGAGAAGTTTAACCCACTGGATAGGGGGTATGGGGATCATTGTTTTGGCCATAGCTATTTTGCCCTTACTAGGTATTGGTGGGATGCAACTGTTCGCAGCAGAGGCTCCGGGTCCCAACGCAGATAAATTGCATCCAAGGATAACAGATACCGCCAAAAGACTATGGCTTATTTATTTTGGTTATACTGTAGCAGAAACCATCCTTTTGAAACTGGCGGGTATGTCTTTTTTTGATGCGATGAATCATTCTTTGGCTACCTTATCCACAGGCGGATTTTCTACTAAGAACGCAAGCCTGGCCTATTGGAATAATCAGCCGCTAATTCAATACATCGTTATCTTTTTCATGTTTTTGGCGGGGAGTAATTTCGTTCTAAGCTATTTTGCTTTCAAAGGGAAGGTTCAAAAGATCATACGCGATGAAGAGTTTAAATATTATACGGTACTAATTGTCATCTTTTCCATCATTGTTGGTTTTGTGATCTTCTACAAAGCCAATGTGCCAATATCCGATTACCATCCAATGGTGCTGGGAAATGGAGAAAGTTCTTTTAGACATTCATTGTTCCAGGTAGTAGCCGTTGTCACCACAACTGGATTTGTAACGGCCGACTTTACAGCATGGACACCTTTTATAACCGTATTCTTTTTTGGATTGATGTTCATGGGAGGATCAGCCGGTTCCACGGCAGGGGGCATCAAAATAATGCGTCATATACTCATTATTAAGAATGGCTTGCTGGAGTTTAAACGAACACTCCATCCAAATGCAGTGATCCCGGTTAGGTTCAATAATAAGACAGTTACCGAGCATGTGGTGTACAATGTGATCGGATTTTTTGTGCTGTATATGCTGCTATTTGTAATAGGCGCTTTGGTACTTGGATTTCTGGGGCTCGATTTTGATTCTTCCATCGGAGGGGCGGCATCTGCCCTGGGCAATGTCGGACCGGCTTTCGGATCGCTCAGTCCGCTTAATAATTTTAACAGCCTGCCTGCTTTAGGGAAGTGGTGGTGTGGATTTCTGATGCTTGCCGGAAGACTGGAATTATTTACCGTCCTAATCCTGATGACTCCCTATTTCTGGAAGAAAACCTAAGGTTGCTATTAAAGAGCCTTTTTGATCCTGGCCACAGCCTCCTTTATTTCCTCCTCAGAAGCCGCATATGAAATCCGGATACAATTGGGATTGCCAAAAGCTTCTCCTGTAACAGTTGCCACATTAGCATGTTCCAGAAGATACATGGCTAGATCGGATGCATTGTTGATGGGGGTACCCTGCAATTCTTTTCCAAAATAACTGGAAACATCCGGGAAGACATAAAAAGCACCTTCAGGGACATTAAGTTTAAAGCCGTCAATGGTAGCTAATAAGCCAAGAATGAGATCTCTTCTTTCTTTGAATTTATCGATCATAAACTGGATCTTGCTCACTGGTGCTTCCAATGCGGTAATGGTAGCACGCTGTCCAATGGCATTTGCTCCGCTGGTGATCTGACCCTGAAATTTTGTACAGGCTTTCGCGATCCAGTCGGCCGCACCAATATATCCTATACGCCATCCGGTCATAGCGAAGGCTTTGGATACGCCATTTACGGTAATGGTTCTGTCGTACATGCCATCAATTGCCGCAATACTGGCATGTTTGCCCCTAAAATTAATATGCTCATAGATTTCATCCGATACCACAAATATGTTAGGATGTCTCTTAAGTACCTCGGCTAATCCTTTTAGTTCTTCTTCACTGTAGACGGAGCCACTAGGATTGCAAGGAGAACTGAACCATAGCATTTTTGTCTTAGGTGTTATAGCTGCCTCCAGTTGAGCCGGTGTCATTTTAAAATCAGTTTCAATAGACGTTGGCACTTCAACTGGTGATCCTTCTGCCAATTTAACGATATCGCTGTAACTCACCCAATAAGGTGCCGGTAAGATAACCTCGTCTCCTTTGTTCAGCATTACCATAGCTACATTTGCTAGCGATTGCTTAGCTCCGGTGGATACTACAATTTGGTTGAGGTTATAAGTAAGCTGATTGTCTCTTTTGAATTTTGTAGCAATAGCCTGTTTCAAATCAGCATAACCATCCACCGGGGAATAACTGCTATAATTATCGTCTATGGCTTTTTTTCCAGACTCCTTTATAAAATCCGGGATGTTAAAATCTGGTTCTCCAAGACTGAGGCCAATGATATCTTTACCTTCATTTCTCAATTCTCTGGCCTTTGCGGCCATAGCCAAGGTGGCCGAAGTAGATAATTTGTTAATTCTATCGGATAGTTGGTTGCTCATGCCTGCTCAGGTTTATTGGTATTGCAAACGGGGATTTTTACCCAGTTCTTTCAAATGTTTGAAGTGCGAAATTATGGCTTTTCGCGTAGTTTTATATTCATTGTACGGCAAATTAAATTCTTTAGCCGTTTCCTTCACAATTTTAGAAATTTTTGTGTAATGAATGTGACTGATGTTAGGAAAGATATGGTGTTCTACCTGATGGTTCAATCCTCCTGTAAACCAATTAACAATCTTATTTTTTGTCCCGAAATTAACGGTGGTAAACAATTGATGTATGGCCCAGGTATTTTTCATGGTGCCATCTTTTTCGGGTAGGGGCGTTTCTGCCTCATCTACTACATGCGCCAATTGAAATACCACACTGAGTATAACCCCTGCCACATAGTGCATAATAAAAAAGCCCAAAAGAATTTTCCACCAGGAAATACTTAACACTAACATGGGTAAGACGATCCATATGGTAAGATAAATGGCCTTGGTCCCTAAAAGTACCGTCCAATTAAGGAATGGATTGGGAAACTTGCCGTAGGAAAGTTTCCGTTTGGTGTAGCGGTACATTTGCTGAAAATCTGTGGTAATGGCCCAGTTAAACGTTAGCAAGCCATACAGGAAAACAGAATAAAAATGTTGAAATTTATGAAACCTATGCCATTTGGCGTGTTTTGAGAATCGCAGTACCCTTCCTGCTTCCAGATCTTCATCGTGGTTGTGAATATTGGTATAGGTATGGTGCAAGACATTGTGTTGTACCTGCCAATTGTATACATTGCCGGCGAGGATATAGATGCTGCTTCCCATAAGTTTATTCACCCATTTCTTGGTAGAATATGACCCGTGGTTACCATCGTGCATTACGTTCATACCTACTCCTGCCATTCCAACACCCATAGTGATCGTCAGCAATAAATTTGCCCAGGTTGGCAAATTAAGGGTTAGGATCAAAAAGTAAGGAGCGAGGAAAAGGGAAAACATTACAGCTGTTTTAAGGTGCAGTTTCCAATTACCTGTCTTCTTTAAATTATTGTCTGCAAAGTATTCATTTACTCGTTTGTTGAGAGTCCTAAAGAAATTTGCAGAGTCTTTTCTAGAAAATTTTATTGTAGTCTTCTCCATAAAATTGAATTCAAAGATGTAAAGATAACGTTTAATCTTACTTTATAATACCCGAAAACTCATAAAATATGATTAAAAGGTGCCACTAATTATGGTATTTTTGCTCTAATCAAATCCAGAATGAACCCAGAGATCATCTTTCGTTATTTTCCGCAACTCACTGAATTACAGAAGGAACAGTTTAGGTCCTTAGGTGAATTATACCAGGATTGGAATAAGAAGATCAATGTGGTATCCCGTAAGGACATTGATGAGTTGTACCTTAGGCACGTATTGCACAGTCTTGGCATTGCCAAGGTCATGGCTTTTCTACCGGAAGCCCGCATTCTTGATGTTGGAACCGGAGGCGGATTTCCAGGTATACCGTTGGCCATTCTTTTTCCGGAAATCCATGTAACTATGGTAGATGCCATAGGGAAGAAGATTCGGGTTGTGGAAGAGGTAGTTGATGGGTTGGGAATCACCAATACAAGGGCTTTACATACCAGAGTAGAGGATCTGAATGAGCAATTCGATTTTATTGTAAGCAGGGCGGTGGCAGCAATGCCAACATTTGTACATTGGGTTAAAGGTAAGATAGCAAAACAATCCAGGCATTCTATTAAAAATGGAATATTTTACTTAAAAGGAGGGGATCTTACAGAGGAGTTGAAGACCTATAGAAATGCAGAGATCTACAGCTTGTCCCAATACTTTTCAGAAGAATTCTTTGAAACTAAAAAGGTGGTATATCTCCCTTTGAAATATCAGGGAAACCTAAATACTAAACATAGATAAGTAAGAATTTCTGCACTTACGGGCGTATGTTACCATTGCCAAATGTAGGCTACTCCAAAGCCCCTTATCTTCTTCCATCGCATTTTCTAAGTGCTGTCTTGCTTTCATAGTGAATAAAGTTTAAACAAATTTACGTAATTATTACAATTAATTAACGTTAAGTTTACATTAATCGTATAAAAGTATTGGACCATTTAATATGGGTTTCTATGAAAGTGCTAAGCAAGATCATTAAAAAAACCCCTAAGACGATGGCCTTAAGGGTCTTTAATGGTGTAAATGAATATGAATTATCCCAAAAATGGGTACCTGTAATCTTCAGGGGTCACAAAAGTCTCTTTGATCAGTCTAGGGGATACCCAGCGCATTAAGTTTTGAGCGGATCCTGCCTTGTCATTGGTGCCCGACGCCCTGGCACCTCCAAAGGGTTGCTGCCCCACAACAGCGCCGGTTGGCTTGTCATTGACATAGAAATTACCTGCACAGTTCTGCAGTGCTTTGGTGGCTTCTTCTATGGCATATCTGTCAGTAGCCATTACTGCCCCCGTTAAGGCGTAGGGAGAGGTCTTGTCTACTAATTGTAATACCTTGTTCCAATCCTTGTCCTCATAGACATAAATGGTAACCACAGGACCAAATAATTCAGTTTCCATAGTAACATAATGAGGGTCTGTTGTAAGGATGATTGTGGGTTCAATAAAATATCCTTTGGATTTGTCATATCCTCCGCCGGCCACAATCGTTGCTTCTTTGTCCTTTTTTGCGCTCTCAATATAACCTGCCAATTTATCAAAAGAGCTTTCATGGATCACAGCGGTAATAAAATTATTCATATCCTCTGGCGACCCCGGAGCATTGAAAGAAGAAATATCTTTCTTGGCTTCAGATAAGATTTCCTCAGCTGTAGATTTTGGCAGGTACACCCGCGATGCTGCACTACATTTCTGTCCCTGAAATTCGAATGCTCCACGCACAATGGCAGTAGCTACCTGCTTGGGTTTGGCCGTAGGATGCGCTACAATAAAATCCTTCCCCCCGGTTTCCCCTACAATTCTGGGATAGGTTTTGTATGTATGAATATTGTTCCCTATTTGGGTCCATAAATTTCTAAAAACATCTGTTGAGCCGGTGAAGTGAATTCCGGAGAAATCCGGGTGGCCCAAAACCGTCTCCGTGATCATCACAGGATCGCCATATATCACGTTGATCACTCCATCTGGTAGTCCGGCCTCTTTAAAAATATCGACCAGGATCTTTGCAGAAAATATCTGACTATCACTTGGCTTCCAAACCACTACATTTCCCATCATAGCCGCGCTGGCAGGCAAATTTCCTGCAATAGCCGTAAAATTAAATGGAGTGATGGCATAAACAAATCCTTCCAAGGGTCGGTATTCTACCCGGTTCCAAATGCCTTCTGCAGAATCTGGTTGTTCCTGATAGATCTGTGACATATACTCCACATTGAATCGCAGGAAGTCTATAAATTCGCAGGCGGCATCTATCTCTGCCTGGTGAATGGTCTTGGATTGCGCTATCATAGTAGCTGCATTGATCTTTGCCCTGTAAGGTCCGGCTACCAGTTCTGCTGCTTTTAAAAAGATGGCCGCGCGTTGTTCCCATGCAAGATCTGCCCACTCAGTTCTGGCTTCTAAGGCGGTGCTGATTGCCTCTTGCACATGTTTCTTTTCTGCTATATGATACTGGCCAACAAGGTGTTTGTGGTCATGTGGGGGTGAAAGGGGTTTCGTTTTCCCGGTTCTGATCTCTTTTGAGCCTATGAATAAGGGAATGTCTGCCGATCCTTTATAATATGCCCTGTATTGTTGTAAGACGGTGTCTCTTTCAGGAGATCCCGGGGCATAGCCCTTAATAGGTTCATTAACTGCTACTGGAACTTGAAAAAATCCTTTACCCATGACATGCTATTTTGGTTAAAAATCATGCAAAGGTACTAAAAGGGGGTAGGTTTAGAAAATACTTATCCTCTAAAAATACTCTAATTTAGAGCGAAAGGGGCACTAAATTTGAAGGCGGGGACATAGACCCTGAATTTTTCTGTAGTTGAAAAATTAACCATATTATAATATCCTTTCATTGATCCGATGGGGGCAGATAATAAACAGCCAGAACTATAGGTGTGAGACTGGCCTGGTTTTATCACCGGTTTTTTCCCGATGACCCCTTCGCCGTCCAGAATTTCCATTTCATTCAGGGCATCATAGATTTGCCAATGACGAGAAGTTAGTTGTACCGAGTTTTTGCTTTGATTTTCAATGGTAATGGTATAACCAAATGCAAAATGAGTTTTATAGTTTTTGAAAAATGTACCTTCAAAACTCGTAGCAACAGAAATTTTAATTCCTTTGGTAACTTGTGTAATCATTTTCATGTTTTCAAGAAGCGGCTTTAAATTATCCCTCAAAAAGGAAATAATAGCTGTGAAGATATAAATTCTTTGATAAACGTAACCGTGTGTAATTTTACGCGCATTTAGCGATTAAAAAAGACTCACATATCTTCATCGTAATCAACTTTACCAGAGCAAGTTAATAATTATGGATAAAATGAAGTAAAAATGGAATAGTTATTCGGTGTAGCGATATTTTTTTCTGCTATAAAAGCTTCTTTTAATTGCTTATGGCCCTTGAATTGGCAGTGCCTATGCCTATGATGCCATCATATAGATCTCCAAAATTTCG
>JAHEHU010000124.1 GCA_024639765.1 Eudoraea sp. | reverse complement strand
GCACTTTTAGCATCCCTATAAATGACGGTTTGGATAGCTTTGAAATAGAGTTAAACATAAAAAGAAAAGCGGTTATTATCTCCCAAAGTTCAGGCGCAGACATTGTGTTATCGCTTGAGGACAA
The DNA here is from genome assembly GCA_024639765.1 of Eudoraea sp. Taxonomy (GTDB): domain Bacteria; phylum Bacteroidota; class Bacteroidia; order Flavobacteriales; family Flavobacteriaceae; genus Muriicola. The sequence goes on along the minus strand of JAHEHU010000124.1, from coordinate 5,778 downwards.
TCCTACCATCGCAGATTTTTATACACGTTTTATGGCCGAAATAAATGGCATTGGTATATTTCCAAAATTTATCGATAAACCATTTGATGTAGGCATCGATAAAAGCTTTAACAAGATAACAGAATACCACCATTACGATTGGAAGTATATTAATACCTTTTGGAAACTAATGTTGTGGAATAGCAACGTTTTTAAGGAATTTGGCGGTCGGTTTTACGGAAAAACCTGTCCCGTTCATATCTATTGGCATCACCTCGATTTAGTGGTAACCAGATTCTCCGGGAAAAAGCTTCCTCCCATGGATAAATCAGCAAGGATTTTGGAAAAAGAAACCTATTCCCATGAACAAATTAGCTTTGGGTTTTGGATTGGCGACAATAATTTGCCGGAGCCAATGTATTACTCCTATACCTACCCCTCCCCGGTTGGGATAGAAAAGGAAACCCTAAAACCAAAAGGAGCATTCTGGCAGGATAGCAATGGTAGCCCTATGGCTCTGTTGCGATACGAAGACGTTAAGAATTCGAAGGACCCGCGAAAAATTGTACTCGATTTCCTGGAAAGTGCATATCTGGCAGGTGGAAAAAGGGCAAAATGGAATATAGATGAGCTAACTGTACCAGATTTAGATCAACTTTAAACGGTAGATAATTTGAAACTAAATACTATGGAGAGTTTATAAACAACAACAAGTTTCAGTAGTAAAATTATATTATTGGCGGTCAGAATAATAAATTAGTATATGATAAAGCATTTAGCCAAATGGTCAATGATCTTTAATTCTTCCCATAATCAGGGAGATTTGCGTAGCTTTTTACCCATCATATTTTTACAATTTCTTTTATTCACAGTGCTATTGCTAACGATTTCTTGCCAGGAAAAAGAAGTTAAAACGGATCTTGCGAATTCCTCCCCAACTATTTTAGACTACCCTATTAAGCCAGTCTCCTTTACGTCGGTGCAAATTCAGGATGATTTTTGGAGCCCTCGCTTAGAAACCAACCGACAAGTAACGCTCCCCTATAATTTTAAAAAGTGTGAGGAAACCGGAAGACTTAGAAATTTTGCCATTGCCGGAGGGCTGGAAAAAGGTGAATTTGAGGGTATTTATTTTAATGATTCCGATGTATTTAAGGTAATAGAAGGTGCCAGTTATTCACTTCAGGTTTTGGACGATCCAGAGCTCAAATCCTTTCTGGACAATTTAATTGCCACTATCGCTGCGGCACAGGAAACCGATGGTTATTTATATACCAACCGTACCATTGATCCTGAAAAGGCGGCCGACGGTGGAGGAACCGAAAGATGGACAAACCTTCAAACCTACCACGAATTGTACAATGTGGGACACTTATACGAAGCCGCAGTGGCCCATTATCAGGCCACGGGAGAAAGAACCCTCCTGGACGTGGCCGTAAAAAATGCTGATCTTGTGGATAAGGAGTTCGGCCACGGCAAAAACATGGGTGTGCCCGGACATCAGGAAATAGAACTTGGGTTAGTGAAACTATACCGCGTAACAGGTGAAAAAAGATATCTGGACTTGGCCAAGTTTTTTATTGATCAGCGGGGCAATGCCGAGGGACATAATACTACAGAGGGGAAATATGCCGGAAAATATCAACAGGACCATTTGCCACTTGCAGAACAGGAAGAGGCTGTCGGACACGCCGTAAGGGCCGGATACTTTTACTCCGCAGCTACTGATGTGGCCGCCCTAACCGCTGAAACTGCCTATGATAAAGCGCTGGATAAAATTTGGAATAATATTGTACACCAGAAGATTTACATTACGGGGGGCATTGGTGCGGAACCCAAGTACGAAGGTTTTGGTCCTGATTATGAACTTCCCAATGCAACGGCTTATACCGAAACCTGTGCAGCCATTGCGCTAATGCTTTGGAATGAACGCATGTTCCTTAAAAGCGGTAATGTAAAATATATGGACGTTTTTGAAAGAACTCTCTATAATGGTTTTCTCGCAGGTGTTTCTTTCGAAGGCAATACCTTCTTCTATCCAAATCCCCTGGAGGCCGACGGATTTACCAAGTTTAACCAGGGAGTATGTGGCAGATCACCCTGGTTTGATTGTTCATGTTGTCCGGTAAACGTAGTCCGTATTTTACCTTCGCTTCCAGGTTATATTTACGCCACCAGAGGGAACGAAGTATATGTGAACCTGTACATGGGCAACAGGGCCGAAATTCCCATGGGAGAACAGACCCTGCAACTGAGCCAGACCACAAATTATCCCCGGGATGGACAGATTGAACTGGAAATTTTGAATAACGAAGTTGTAACTGCTGTTATTAAATTAAGGGTTCCGGGATGGGCGCGGAATGAAGTCATGGACGGTGACCTTTATAGATACTCAGATAATCATACCCCTTCAATACGCCTAACCTTAAACGGAGAAAGTGTTGAACCGGTATTTGAAAATGGCTATATGACTCTGGAGAAACGCAGTTGGAAACAGAATGATAAGATAAGTATATCCTTTGAAATGCCTGTTCGTAAAGTGGTAAGCCATGATCTAGTGTTGGCCAACAAAGGCAAAGTGGCTTTAGAACGTGGTCCCTTAGTCTATTGTGCAGAGGAAGTGGATAATCCCAAAGGTGTCCTAAATATCCTGGTTCCTGAAGATGAAGAATTTACCTATTCTTTTGAAAAAGACTTACTGGGTGGCCTTGGTAAAATTGAAAGTGCAACCCTTACCGCCATACCTTATTTTGCCTGGGCGCATCGGGGAAATGGTGAAATGGCAGTTTGGATAAATGAAATTTCTGATCAATGAAAAGGACGGCCTTTTTTTTACTCCCAGTTTCTCTATTCATTTTTCTAAGCTGTGAATCGCCAAAAGAATTGCCCAAAAAACAGCTTCCTCCTAATATTATCCTGATACTTGCAGACGATATGGGGTATTCAGATATCGGGTGCTACGGAGGTGAAATTAATACTCCAAGACTTGATAAATTGGCGGAGAATGGTTTGCGGTTTACTCAATTTTATAACGCGGCTCGTTGTTGTCCCAGCCGTGCTTCTTTGCTTACTGGTTTATATCCCCAACAAGCGGGAATGGGTCATATGGTATATGATAGGGGAACGCCCGCATTCAGGGGAGATTTGAGCAACAATGCGGTAACCATTGCCGAGGCTTTAAAAAGAGGTGGTTATTCTACCTATATGTCTGGTAAATGGCACATAACACCTTATGTTATTGAAAATTCAGATAAAAGTAATTGGCCAAGGCAAAGAGGATTTGATAAGTTTTATGGAATGATCTCTGGTGCAGGCAGCCATTATGATCCTCGTTCTTTGGCAGAGGATAATGACTATGTGCCTCCATCAGAAGATTTTTATAGCACAACTGCCTTCACAGATTATGCTGTAAAATGTATAAAAGAAAATAAAAGGGATTCTCCCTTTTTTCTCTATTTATCATATCCCGCGCCGCATTGGCCGTTGCAGGCACCTTCGGAAGCTATTGCTGAGTACAAAGGTAAATATGACAAGGGTTGGGATGAAATGAGAAAAGCTCGTTTTGAAAGGATGAAGAAAATGGGGACAGCGAATGAAGATTGGGAATTAAGCCCCAGGGATTCTTCTGTGCAACCCTGGTCTGAGAATGTGCAGGATAAAGCCTGGGAACTTGCGAATATAGAAACCTATGCGGCCATGACCACATTAATGGATGAAGGAATCGGCCGGGTGGTTGATGCACTAAAGGCCAAAGGGCAACTTGATAATACTATAATTTTTTATTTGCAGGACAATGGTGCCTGTGCAGAAGAATTGGATTGGATAAAAAACCGGCCGAATAGTAAAGATGTCGCAACTCTGGCTCCGGATGAAATACAAACTGAAATGATTCCTTTTGCCAGCCGGGATGGGAAACCTGTAAAAATAATGAAAGAAGGATGGCCTGGACCTGCCGATGGGTATACAGCCTACGGCCTCAACTGGGCAAATGCCAGTAACACTCCATTCAGAGAGTACAAACATTGGGTGCATGAAGGCGGTATTGCCACCCCATTAATTGTCCACTGGCCCTCAAAAATTAAAAGAGGTGGGGAATTAAGAAAAACCCCAGCCCATTTAATAGACATCATGGCAACATGTATGGATTTAAGTGGCCTTGAATATCCTGCCAGTTACAATGGAAATACTATTCATCCGATGGAAGGTGAAAGTATAGTGCCTCTAATAGAAGGAAGAGACCTGGAGAGAAGGGCTATTTATTGGGAACACGAAGGTAACAGGGCCGTAAGAATGGGCAAGTGGAAACTTATTTCCAAAGCAAGTAAAAAGAACTCCTATATCTGGGACAAAACCGATGAGTTGGAATTAGTAAATTGGGAACTGTTTGACATGGAAAAAGACCGGACAGAATTGCATGATATGGCAGCCGCACATCACGATTTGGTTAATAAAATGGCTCAAATGTGGCTGGAATGGGGAAAGCGGACAGGAATTGTACCCAGGCCAGTTAAGAAATAATTTGATCACTATAAACAAAAGGAACTAACCAAGGATCAAGTACTAACCCCTTCGCATCAAAAAAGCAATTTTACGTATCCCTTGCTCTGTAGTATATTCTTTGACCTTTCTAAAATGAAAACCATAGTACAAATCTTTGGCCGGTTCATTGGCCAGGCCGGTTTCTACAGTAAAAGTTTTGGTGCTGTAATGCGCTAATACAAATTGAACAAGGGCACTACCTATTCCCTGTCTGAAAAAGTTGGGGTGCACTACAAGGCTTTGAATACGGGTGTTCTTTCCTTCTGCCTTCACTTCCACTACCCCGGCTAAAGTACCTTCCATATAGTAGCCATAAAAGGCATTCATGCTTTCTAAAAATTCCTTTAAGGTTCTTTTTAATGGTGGAAAATCTGTAGCTTTTAAAAGTAGGGCTTCAATGGCATAAGAGGCCTGAAAGACAGAACGGATTGTTTTGGCTGTTTTTTCGTCTTTATGATTTATAGTAAAAATCATTTCCTTGATATAAAATAGAATACTTTATCGCCTTACCTTTTTGGATCTGTCACCGTGGTTTATGGCTTTACTAAGTACGTTTATGAACTAAAAACAAGGACGCCACCAGGATTAAGATAATTAGTGGAAGTATCAGATCGTCCCAGGTAACCGCATTATCTTTTAAAAAGTTTGTGACAGCAAAAGAGACCAAGGCAAACAAAATAGTGCGCCATAACAGCACTTTTAGTTCTTCCAGACTAGTAATATTGAGCCATTTGGGTAGCCTCATTCCTTCGGTCTTATCAAAAATAAACAGTCGGGCTATGCCTAAACCAAAAATCATAAATACCAAAGAGATCATAAAGGCATCCAATGCCTCCAATAAATACATTCCCGGATGATGATCTTCAGTTATCATAAAATCTGATTTAAAAAAGCCTTTATAGCCTTTTATACTTTTGGCTACTCCCGCACCAATGAAGAAAATAGCATTTATTAGGGTAAAAATAACGGCAATTGCATAGACATATCTGAATGGTGTAATTTTGTGAAGCATCCCAAGTTTTTTTTTAAAATACATATTATATCCTATTCTTAAAAAATGCTACACTTATTTTTTGGGAGCTATAAATCGCCTTTTATTAGCTGTTTTCATATCTGCATACCTGGGGTCCTGAATCACTTCCTGCTTTTGCATCTTTATGGTCTCTATACTTAAGAAGCCAAACTCACTTACTACCTTGCCGTAGAACCTATAAATACCCCGGCCCCTAAAATAGTATTTTGCAGCCACCGGGGGAAAAA
>JAHEHU010000050.1 GCA_024639765.1 Eudoraea sp. | reverse complement strand
TTAATTAGGAAAGACCAACTACCTTTTCCATAAATTCCAAAATATAAGTTCCAAATCTCTAAAGAGTGAGTATGTCAATATTTTATTTGAATTTGGAATTTCGACTTTAGTACTTTCCTAATTTTTACCCCGTATTTAATTCACTGCCTAATAAAGGGCCAACCAAGTTTTCTGCTCCCTTGCTTACTGATAAATGTCATGGTTGGCATGAACAATTGCGGCTACTTTTATATCCTGGTTTACGAATACGGATATGAAAGCAATGACCCTGAACAAAATAGCTGATTTGAAAGAAAACAGACGGCCTCTTCAATATTCTGATATTCCCATTCCTGAACCTGAAGAAAATGAAGTCCGTATAAAAATTTCGGTCTGCGGGGTATGCCACACAGAACTCGACGAGATTGAAGGAAGACTTACACCGCCAAAACTACCGGTGGTCCCCGGGCATCAGGCTATTGGGCTTATAGAGAAATTAGGCATAGGAACTTCAAAATTTAAGCTTGGCGACAGGGTGGGGGTAGCATGGATATATTCTGCCTGCGGTACATGTAAATTTTGTCTTGAAGGCAATGAAAACCTTTGCGATGATTTCCGCGCTACGGGAAAAGATGTAAATGGTGGTTATGCTGAATATATGACCGTTTCGGAAAAATACGCCCACGCCATTCCAGACTTCTTTACTAATGCAGAAGCGGCCCCTTTGCTATGCGCCGGAGCCATAGGCTACCGTTCCATACAGCTTGCCCAAATTAAGGACGGAGATAATTTAGGACTTACCGGTTTTGGTGCTTCGGCACATTTGGTGCTCAAAATGGTTAACCACCGCTATCCGAATACTAAAGTTTTTGTGTTTGCAAGGAATCCCGAAGAAAGGCAGTTTGCCATGGAACTCGGGGCTAACTGGTCTGGCGAAACGACCGACGCATCTCCCGAAAAGCTCGATGCCATTATAGACACCACGCCCGCCTGGCTCCCCATTGTGGAGGCCCTTGGCAATCTGGAAAATGGAGGCAGGTTAGTAATCAATGCCATTCGAAAAGAAAAAGGCGACCAGGAATATCTTCAAAAGCTGTCTTACCGGGACCATCTTTGGATGGAAAAGGAAATTAAGTCGGTCGCCAATGTAACGGCTAAAGACGTGTCCGATTTTTTGATGTTGGCAACTAAAGCCTCCATTAAACCTGAGGTGCAAATGTATCCTTTAGAACAGGCGAACGAAGCGCTAATTGAGTTAAAGGAACAAAAGATCAGGGGCGCAAAAGTGCTCCAAATCCTTTAGAAAATAATCTACCGAACTGATCATGATCATTTAGGGAAGCTTGCAAAAGGCGTAACTTTTCTCTCAATTTTAAGCTGGTTAAAATGTTGGACGAACAAAACACTCAGAAAGAACTATTGACCACTTTCCTGCATGATGCCCAATGGTGGAAATTGGCCCTTGGATATATCGAAACTGAAAACTGGTTTATTGATAAGTTATTGAATGCCGATATATACAAAGAGAACACACCTAATCTTTTTGAGCGGATACAAAAGTTCAGGAATGAAATAGCTGCCATAGGCACGCAGACGCAGAACTTAAAGAAAGAAATGACCGAATATGAGGACGAGTTACATGACTTGTTAGAGGGTCAGGACATTTCTTTAGATGCTGATTACCCGGAAAACCATATGAAATTAAAAGATCGTTTTGAAGAATTTTATACCGGTCTTAACGATTACAAAACAAGGGTGTATAATTATATAGGAGGAATGCTTTAAGCGCTCCTTCAGCTCAACAAATGAGCTATTGCATATAGTAACTAAAAAAAGAAACAGAATATGTCAATCTTTGAAGCATACGAATCAGGGAAACACGAAAGTAAGGTATCACATTTTGCAGCTATTGTAAAGTTGGCGCTGATAGATGGTCCTCTTAATCCGGAGGAAGAAATGGTTTTGAAGCGTTTGGCCACTAAGCTCGATGTTTCAGAGGAAGAAGTGAAACCCATACTTAAAAACCCCGGTAAGTACCACTTGATGCCACCCTATTCGTTGGAAGAACGCATTGATAGGCTCCAGGACCTGTGCAAGATTATCTATGCCGATCATGAAATTGATGAAGCGGAGCGAAAATTGATTTTTAAATATGCCATTGGGCTTGGTTTTACTTCGGAGCGGGCGAATAAGGAAATCGAAAAATGTATACAGGTACTTGATGGCGATGTCGAGTTAGAGAATTGAAGGGTCTCATAGTATGTGTGAAAGAAGGTTTAAAGTAGGTTTAGCAGTATCTTTAAACGAATATTAACCAAATGGTGTAAAGCCGAAAACTGGCTAAAATGATAATGATCGGCCTTTTATTTTCTACATGACTAATCTTTTTTATATGCCCTTGGATCGTCCCATATTGATTATAATCTTCGGTCTTCCCGGAACTGGTAAGACTACTTTTGCCACACTTTTGTCCAAACAATTAGGAATTAAGCATTACAATACAGATATCATCAGAAGTTTATCGGGTAAATCCAAACAGTACGATGAAGAAAATAAAACCTTGATCTATGATGAGATGTTAAGCTTGACGAGCTTAGAATTTGAAAAAGGAAAAAGCGTAATTATTGATGCTACGTTTTACAAAAAAAAACTGAGAAAAAAATTCCAGGTCCTGGCACAGGAATATGATGTAATCGTAAAATGGATTGAAATTTGTGCCGATGAGGAAATTGTGAAAAAGCGCGTATCCAAAAAGCGTCGGTACAGTGAAGCCGATTACACTGTTTATCAAAAGATTAAATCGCAATTTGAACCCATGCAAGAGAAATATATTCAATTATTTTCTGGTCAGGAAGAAATGCCTGATCTGATTGAAAAAGCTATCAAGTTCATAATAAAATGACGCGAGATCAGGTCAACTATATTATTGACAACAAAACTTTGCCTTACCCAACGGTTGGGATAAAACTTAAAGAGACCCATATCTCCTGGGTTATACTAACAGATCACTACGTTTATAAAATAAAAAAGCCAATTAAGTTTAGTTTCTTGAATTTTTCAACGCTGGAAAAGAGAAAAGAATACTGTGAAAAAGAGGTGGAACTAAATAAGAGGCTTGTACCGGCGATGTATCTCAAGGTCCTTCCCATTAAAAAAAGTAACGGAAAGTATCATATCCTCCATGACGAAGGAACAATTATAGATTATACGGTCTTGATGAGGAGGATGGATGAAACAAAACAGTTGGATTTACTTTTGGAACATGGAACTGTTAAAACAGCATCCATTATTAAGTTGGCAGATGTGTTGGTTACTTTTCATCAGAAAGCGGTGATTGTGCCTGAAGGAGAAGACTGGAAGGAACTCTACCAAGAATTTGAAGATGTAATTGGTGTAAAAAACTTTTTGGTAAAGAATTTTGGTAAAGAGACAGGGCAGTTACTGGAACACATCAACCAATGGGCTTACCAATTTTTAAATTCCAGTAAGGAGAGAATCGCTGATCGAAACAGAAAGGGATTTGTCATCGATGGACATGGAGATCTTCATGCCCGAAACATCTTTCTTCTGGACGACCCGGTGATTTTTGATTGTATAGAGTTTAATGATGATTTTCGAAAACTTGACCTATTGAATGAAGTTGCTTTCCTGTGTATGGACCTGGAGAGGTTTGGCCGATTCGATTTATCTAAAATATTCAGTGAGCGCTACTTCTCTAAAATACGCTGTATTGAAAACAAAGAGGATGAACAAATTTTCTGTTTTTACAAATTATATAGGGCAAATGTTAGGTTGAAAGTGCATGCCATTAACGCCCAAGCAAATAATATCACTGGGAAGAAACGGCAAGGAGAAATGGCGTTGATAAGCCAATATTTGGAATTGTACAAGCAATATTATCTGGACTTGAAAAACAGCTGAGTATTTGTTCCTTGAAGGATATAAGATTGTAATGTAAATAATTTTAAACAATGGGAGATCCCTAAATGGGTAAAGAGCGTAGATTTAAATGTCAACATTTAGTTGAATAACTGCTGTTGTTCTCTGCAATATGATTGAAAATTTAATACAATGTTAGAGGTTGGAAGTTTGCCATTCACATTTCGTACCTTGTACCTAGTATTCAAGCATAATACTCTATTGTGCGGACCACAAACCTCAGAAATTAATTCCATATCTTAGAGAGAACCAACCAAGTGTGCTACACTCATGATCTACTTCTTTAGAAAGACACGTAAAAAGCTAGCTGATGACAACATTTTTTTCAAATATTCCAGATATGCTATTGGGGAAATTTTACTTGTTGTAATTGGAATGAGGAAAAAAAAGAGAGGGTGATTGAAAAAGAACGGTGTCAAAATATATTTTAAGATCTTGTAAATGATTAATAAAGAATTGAATTAAGTAATAAAAATGAACAAAATATATATTTCATTACTTTCTCTAACCCTTGGACTTCTTGGGTGTCAATCTCCAAAATCTTCAGAGCAAATTGATTTAGTGGAACTAACAGTTGAGCAGATTCATCAAAGTTATGAAAAAGGAGATTATACCAGTCAGCAATTGGTTATGACATATCTTAAAAGTATTGAACAATACAATACAAAAATAAATGCCCTGACAATCATAAACCCAAATGCGGTCTCAATTGCAAAAGAGCTTGATGAAGAATATAAAAAAACCAAAGTCTTACGTCCACTTCATGGAATTCCAATAATCGTAAAAGATAATATTAATGCAAAAGGGCTTCCAACTACGGCCGGTACTTTTGCGCTTAAAGATTTTATTCCGGAAGAAAATGCATTTGTTATTAAAAAATTAGTGGAAGCCGGGGCTATTATTATTGCAAAATCTAATATGGCTGAATGGGCATTTTCACCAATGCATACTGAAAGTTCTACTGGGGGTATTACCTACAATCCATATAATCTGGATTATGTGCCTGCAGGTTCTAGCGGAGGAACAGCTGCCTCTATTGCTGCTAATCTTGCTGTTGGTGGATTGGGCACCGATACTGGTAATTCCATACGAGGACCATCATCACATTGTGCTCTCGTGGGGTTCAGAACAACCCTGGGGCTGATTAGCAGAGAAGGAATCGTTCCGTTGTTTTTGAGAAATGATGTTGTAGGACCTATGTGCCGTACAGTAGAAGATGCCACTCGTATAATGGAAATTATAGCAGGTTTTGATTCGGACGATCCTATAACTAAAAATTCGTTGAACAAAACACAAAGTAATTACAGGCAGTTTCTTATTAAGAATGGCCTGCAAGGTTCCAGAATAGGGATTCTTAGAGAGCTAAGCGATTACGAAACAGATCCGGATATAAATGCTTTATTTGAAAAAGCAATTTCAGATTTAGATTCATTAGGGGCAGAAATTATTGACCCGGTAGAAATTCCTGATTTTTCTAACTTAAGACAAAATCAGTGGTGTGCAACATTTCGAGCCGATGTTGAATCGTTTTTAGCCACTTACGTTAAAAGAGACACTATTAAAACTTTAGAAGATATTATTAGGATCGGTTCCACATCGGATTTTTCAAAAGGACGATTAAAGACTTATGCCAGTCTAAATGATAGATGGGGAAATGCAGATGCTGAATGTTTAGATGCTTATCACGATGAAAAAAGAATTGCTTTCAGAGAAGCAATCGAATCTGTTATGGACTCCTTAAAGCTGGATGCAATAGTATATCCGTCCTGGAATAATAAGCCGGCAAGGATCGATTTCTTTGAAAACGAATACAAAGGGGATAATAGTCAAATTATTGCGCCCCATACCGGACAGCCCGCTTTTACTGTTCCTATGGGATATTCCGAAGGCAATTTACCCGCCGGGCTTCAATTTTTGGGAAAAATGTATACTGAAGCTATTTTGATTAAACTCGCATATTCATATGAACAAGGAACAAAGCATCGGAAACCAGCAATAATTAATTAAAGGCTTTTACCAGGTATATAAATATCAATAGTTAATCTGTGGAATAGTTCAAATACAAATATTTTAAATTTCATTCTGACAAAACATTAAAAATGCTTCAAGACCCGTACGCCCTTTCTGTAAAGGAGATCATTGCCCAGTTAGACAGCGATGTTGAACAAGGCCTGAAAAGGGAAGAAGCTATCCAGCGTCTAGAACAATATGGCCCAAACCAAATTCCGGAACAAGGCCCCAAAAAGCGATGGAGCATACTTGTTGATCAATTGCTGGAGCCCATAATTTATATCCTCTCTGTTGCCTCCGTACTTGCTTTTGTCTTTAGTGATCTGCTTGAAGGAATTGCAATAATCATTGTAATATTAATTTCAGTTGGTATTGGGTTTTTTATGGAGCTCCAGGCTATACGTTCCTTAGAGGCATTACGTAAAATGGGTCAGGCCATGACACATGTGATACGGTCAGGAAAAAAAACCAGGATTAAGGCTTCCGAATTGGTTCCCGGCGACCCTATCTTATTATTTACCGGCGATGTAATCCCTGCCGATTCCCGATTGGTCGAAGTTGATAATCTTTCGGTAAAGGAATCTGCTTTAACAGGTGAAAGTGTTCCTGTAAACAAAAAAGTGGAGGTACTCAATACAAAAACTCCAATTACCGATCAAACCAACATGGTATTTAGAGGTACGACAGTGGTTACAGGATCAGCAAGGGCAATTGTAATCACGACCGGTAAGCACACCCAATTAGGACATATTCAGCAGATGGGTATTGATGCTCAAAAAGAACGTACTCCTTTGGAAAAAAAATTAAACCAGTTGAGTAAATGGCTCATCTGGCTGACGCTATTCTTTGCCATTTTAATTATCGTCACAGGTTATATTCGTGGAATAGATCTGCTCTTAATGATAGAAACGGGTGTGGCCCTTGCTGTTGCGGCGATACCTGAAGGGCTCCCTATTGTGGCCACGATTGCATTGGCACAGGGCATGTTGAGATTGTCTAAGAAGCAGGTCATCATTAAAAAACTGGAGGCTGTTCAGACCCTGGGGGCAACAGATATTATTTGTACAGACAAAACAGGAACATTGACCGAGGATCAAATGAAAGTACATACAGTACTTTTTGGAGATGAATCCCTTACCAAAGTATATCCCGTTGAATCGGATATTGTGAATTCGGGGGGTAAATATTCAGCTTTCCATAAAATGATACTGGCATCTATTCTCTGCAGCAATGTTGCTGGTAAACCGGAAGAAGAATTCGGCGATTCCATAGAGCTTGCCCTGATGCATTTTGCCGAAGAATTGGACTACGATACCGTGTCTATCAAAGAAGAACATCCCGAAGTAATAGAACTACCTTTTGATGCAGAACGGAAATTGATGGCTACGGGAAACCAGTATCAAAAAGAATTTGAAGTTTATGTGAAAGGAGCATATGAAAGTCTCGTTCCCAATTGTAATTATTATTGGGACACAACAGGGAGAAAACCTTTCGACCATAAAGAAGATTGGGATAAGAAATTGGATAAACTGGCCTCACAAGGCCTGCGCACTCTGGCTTTTGCCTTTAAGGAAACCTCAGAAAAACCAACAAAGGAAACGCTGTTACAAGAGTTAACTTTTTTAGGAATCATTGGCTTTATTGACCCCGCACGTGAAGATGTAAAGGCGATAATCGACATTTATAGGAAAGCGGGCATAAGAGTGGTAATGGTATCCGGCGACCACCCGGGGACATCCAAAAAAATAGCCGAAGAAGTGGGTTTATTAGTGGTAGATTCTCCAAAAGAAAAGGTCTTGCAGGGCAAAGATTTAAGGCAAGGTCTTGATGAAAATGGCAACCACAATGCAAGGTTGCTCAACGCTTCAGTTTTCGCTCGGGTAACACCCGAACAGAAATTAGAATTAATAACTTTCTATCAAAAAAATAATCATATTGTAGGTATGATCGGGGATGGCATCAACGATGTGCCAGCCTTAAAAAAGGCAAATATTGGAATAGCAATGGGCATTCGTGGTACAGAAGCGGCACGCGAAGTTGCAGATGTAATTTTAAAGAACGATAAGTTTACGGCTATTGAACTTGCGATTAGGCAAGGAAGGGTAGTCTTTCAGAACATACGCCAGTTCGTAGTATATCTTTTATCGTGCAATCTGGCTGAAATTTTATCTGTGGGACTTGCGGCATTATTGAACCTTCCGGCACCATTGCTACCCTTGCAGATCTTGTTCCTTAACTTGGTAACCGATGTGTTTCCCGCTTTGGCCCTTGGTTTAGGAAAAGGAGAGGAAGATATTATGGAGCAGCCGCCCAAAAACCCAAAAGAACCCATTATGGAGCGAAAAGATTGGTTCGCCACAATGATATACGGCCTGTCTGTAAGTACAGCCGTATTGGGCGTTGTCGTTTATGGAAACTTTGTTTTAGAACTCTCCCCTGCTATCATTAACAATATGGCTTTCTATACTTTGGTGCTGGCACAATTGTTTAATGTCTTTAACATGCCCAAATTGCAAGAATCTTTCTTTGTAAATGAAGTGACTAAAAACCCGTGGGTATGGGGTGCTATCTTTCTGTCATTGTTGATTACACTCGGGGCCTATCTAATACCACTCGTGGCCAGGGCACTTTCTTTAGAGACCTTTTCTTTCCAGCAATTAGGAATTACCATTTTGTTTGCCTGTGGTTCTCTTGTCTTGGCGCAGTTGTTAAAGCGTTTGGGGAGTGTTTTTGGTCAGGAATAAGCCACCTTTTTAGTCCCTCTCGATACCGCATTCTCAAAAGGTAAGTTTCTGGATATTGTAGCAGAAAGTAATTCGGTAAGATTCGATAAGGCATTATAAACAAGCTAAAATGTCCATGGATAGGTTTCAGGCAATTGCGATTCATCGACGTAAACGTCCATAGCATGTACCCCTTCGGAAATATCGATATAGATAAAAGCATCATAGCGCTCGGGCATAACCGAGGGAACGTAATTACCTATTTTCTCAAAGTGAGGGTGGTACACCACGCCAATGGCGCGGTGACTGATCGGATCTTTAAAGAGGAAGTTTCCCTTTAATTCGTTCATAAACAACAATTGATCTCCTTTTCCGGTTCGGTGCAATAGCTCTTCCCAAGAACCTTTGAGGGCTTCCGGCACATGCATATTCCTCATGGGAGCACCCCATTCGGCACTAGCTACAACCGTACCTTTGTACGATCCAAAACCTACTATTTTAGGATTATGGTCCGGTAGTTGCTCGCGCACCAACTGACCCACATTTACGGTACTGTCCAGGGCCATGTCCGTTGCCCTTGCATCACCAACATGGGTGTTGTGTTCCCAGATAATCGCCTTTGAATCTGGGCCATGAAAATGGAGTAAGCGCTTCAGGGTATCCATCATATGGTGGTCGCGCAGGTTCCATGAACTTTGGTTGGCATGCACCATGCTACGGTAATAGGCTTCTGCATTTTTGGCGATATGCGCATTCTGTTCCATGTTTAATGAGGCTTCTATATCTGTATTAAAAAGTTGAGCACGGCTTTTAATATCCTGAAGCAAGGTCACCACTTCGTTTTCACAGGTTTTGGGCAGAAAACGCTGCAATGATCTTGCATAGGCCATACCTTTTTCATCCCCGAAGGGTTCAAAACAGCCCAACGCCCTTTTAGCTGAAGGAACTAAGCTAAGATCGTGGGTCATCAGATAGTCGATGATGGCTTCCATAGATTCCCATAAGCTATAAACATCAAGGCCGTAGATACCTACCCTTTCATTCGCCGGCAACTTTTCATTATGAGCATACAACCAGTTGGTCAGCGTCTCTACTTCCCAGTTGGCCCACATCCATGTAGGCCATCGGTTGAATTCCTTTAATACTTCTACTGAACTGCTATGAATATTTTCATAGTGTTTTACATAACGGTTCACCCGATAAAAATCGGGCCAATCGCCTTCTACGGCAATAAAATTAAAACCGTGTTCTTCAATTAACCTTTTGCTTATGGCTGTGCGCCAAGTGTAATATTCGTGAGTGCCGTGCGATGCCTCGCCCAATAATACTACTTGTGAGTCGGAGAGCTTTTCTATCAGAGGATTTAAATCCAGGGCATTCTCCAATTTCTTGCTTACTTTATCGAGAATCGCTATTCTTTGCTCTGAAGTATTCATGATGCTATTATTTTAAATGGATTTGAAATTCGTATCGGAGTCAATCTTTGCGGTGGTAAATTCTTCCAGTTTCTTTTTGGCGTTACCCAGGTTTTTGGCGTTTTTGTGAAAGTTTTTCCAGGGATTTGGATTTTTTTTCAGTCGGTCAAAAATAGTATGGATGGTATAGGCACGGGAATTGGGTATTTCGGCCAGTTCATCCCAACTGATCGGCACGGCGACCGGGGCACCTTCAAACGCCCGCACGGAAAACGGACAAACTGCCGTTTGTGCATACGAATTCCGAAGGTAATCTAGGAACAACCGACCTTTACGCTGGTCTTTTCGCAATTCTATGGTAAAATCTTCTGGATATTTGCCTGCCAAATACCCAGCCACCTTTTTGGCAAAATTGCGTACTTCATCAAAATTTCTGACACGCATGAGTGGAACGACCAGGTGAACACCATTCGAACCAGTGAGCATTACATAGGTTGAAAGTTTCAGTTCTTCCTCCAAAAATCTCCTAAGTATTTGCGCACAAATCACGACCGACTTAAAATTTTTGCCCGTAGGGTCAAGGTCAAAAATCAATTTGTCAGGGTAGTTCAGTTTATCGGTCTTGCTTAGGGTAACATGAAAGGTAATCGTCCCCTGCCCTGCCAAATAGGCTAAAGTCGCCTGGTTATTGCAGATAACATGGTTGACCCAACCACCTTCCTTCTTAATTTTTTTTGTCTTTATCCAATCAGGAAAATAATCGGAGGCGTTCTTTTGATAGAAACCTTTTTTAGCTATACCGTTTGGAAATCGGTGCATCGTCAAAGGGCGGTCCCGGAGATAGGGTAACATATAATCTGCAATTTCTTCGTAATATCGGATCAGGTCACCTTTGGTAATACCAGAAAGGGGAAAATAAATTTTGTCGCTATATGGATTATCTACAATTTTCATCCTTTCTTCCATTAAGTATTCTGCCTGGACAACGTCAGTATATAATTTTACTGTGATATTGTTCTGCCCCCTAATTGCTCCCGGAGCCTTTTAAGCTTTCATCTTCGCTCTCTTGGCGGTTGCTTTTTTCGGTGAGACACCTATAAAACAGATAAGTTTCAAAGCACCATTTTCTATGGTAACTCCAATTTGAGCCTGACCTACATTGGGTAGAAATACCAATTCAACTTAAAAGTATCCCTAACTATCGTTATTCAAAATGATGCATATCAGTGAAGTAGATTTTTAACATGCTTTTATCCTTCCTTAAAAAACCATCCTGACTGATCTTAATCATTTCGCCTAACGGTTTATGTTCGCATTTTTGTTTTATAAAATGTCAATAAAATGGAAAACACGAAAACTTATTATAAAAGTCAAAAGGAGTTACGAGTCTTTGTGGCAGGTACCTTTTCTGATTTGGTTCAGCATAAGAAAATGGGCGAGAAAAAAGCATTTAACGAACTGCTGTTAAAAACTTTGCCTCAAGTAAAGCTGTACATTGTGAAAAGATTTAATACCGCGATATCTAAGGGCAACCTTCCACGGGGAAAATACAAACCGGCTGACTTCTTAGATCAATTATTCATTACGGCGTATGATCATTTTGATGAGGTCAAGAATGAAAAAAACTTGTATCCATGGTTATTCAAAAAGGTCGATGAATTGTTGGATGATACCATTGTCCAGGAGGAATTTGATGAGGTTTTCTTTCAGAACATCGATGATTTTTCAAAACCTGCCTGGGATGCTATGGAAGAAAAATTCTCTACAGACGGCGATGGCGATCTCGTTATGATGGAAGAAATGGACGATATATCCTACGGAAAGAAAGATGATATATTGAACCAACTTTTTGTGGAAGATGACAATAATGAAATGATTGCCAAACTAGACAGGGAATGGGGCGAAAAGAACATCAGGAAGCATGCTGAAATGGTATTGTACCATTTGCCATTACCTATGCGCACAGTTTACGAACTTGCAACAGAACACCATTTTAGCGTGGGGGAAATCGCAGAAATAAGAAATCAAAGCCTACAAGAAGTAAAAGAACTTTTGGAAGATGCCCGGAAAGCGCTTAAAACTAGTTTTTATACAAGGTATAAGAGAATAAATCAATAATTATTACCATCATGAATACGGAAACTTCAAATCAAAAAACAGACTTTTTATTGGGTGTAGGGTTAGACATTTTACATAGAGAGAGCATGGAATGGCTAGATACCGTTTATTTTTGGAAAGACGAGACCAGGTTCTTCGCCGATCTGTTACAAAAAAGAGAGAGTCAGGAAATGGAATATGGTAAAATGCTCAGTAATCTGGATAAAATTCATGAGAACCTTTTCGACTATCTGGTTGACGATATTATTAGTCATGAAAAATTATTAGCACGATTGGTAAAGGGCGAAAAAGGGCTTGCTGATGCCGATTACAGACACAGGCACAAAAACCTAAAGAAACGTATGCAACTTTTTACGAGCGATTTCCGCCAGTTTAAAAAAATGGTCTTTGGGTATGTTAAAGAACTTTGAACTTAAAGGTTGAAGAAGTAATAAGTGCAAAATAATATCTGTCTACTTTTAACAGATTACTAACCAAAAACATACTATGGCCATCTATATCTATAAAAGAAAATGGCCCGGGAAACAGTTCTTTTTTTGAACGTTCTGGCTACATATACTTTGAAAGAAACCTAAAAAAACCCTTTTTCAAATCGGCATAGATCTGTCTCTGGGTCTCCATACGGTTTCTGAATTCCACATGTTTTTTTACGAGGAGTGTATCCAGAGTATCTTGTCCTGTTTTTGTTTGAGCAGCAATACGAATCTCATGTTGCTCAATAACTTCCTGCAAATCGTCTATGACACGGCCATGAAGGATAAATTCATTTTGATAATGTTCTAATTGTGCCAATACTTCGTTATCTGTCCACCGAGTTACAAGTTCACTCAGCCTGTTTTTAAAGGATTTTAACTCGTCTTCCCAAAATGCAAGTTCGGACCGCCATTGTTGGTGTTCAAAATGCAGGTCTTCGTTATAGATTAATTCTTTCGGAATTTGTGTTTTTTCCATGATGTCTTTATTTTTTAGTTTAATGATTCAGTGCTATAATGTCATTTCGGGGCGTGGGTCTATCCGTCCAAAAGATCTGTGAATCTCTTAAACAGAGATACCTCGCTCTCAAATACAAAGTGTGCGGTCTTCGCTTTTCACTCTTTGCTCTTGATTAATTCATTTATGCCTCTTTTACCCAATATCTCCTCCAAATCCTCTTTTTCAACCACTTCTTTTTTTAAAAGGAGTTGCGCTAGTTTTTCCAGTTCGCCACGATGTTCCAACAACAAGTTTTTTGTTCTTTCATAGGCCGTTGTCACCAGCTCCTTTACCTCCTTGTCTATCTGTTGTGCCATATTTTCGCTATAGGGTTTTCCCAATAGGCGTTCATTTTGTCCTGAGGAGTCGTAGAAGCTTATAGGGCCTATCTCTTCATCCAGTCCATAGTAGGCTACCATGGTATAAGCCTGTTTCGTCACCTTTTCCAAATCGTCCAAAGCCCCTGAAGATGGCTCATTAAAAATAATCTCCTCGGCGGCACGGCCACCCAACGAGGCACAAATCTGATCTATAAATTGCGATTTTGTTACAATTTGCCTTTCTTCGGGCAGGTACCAGGCGGCACCTAAAGATTTCCCTCGTGGAATGATGGATACCTTAACCAAAGAATCTACATTTTTAAGATACCAACTAACCACGGCGTGGCCAGCTTCGTGGTGTGCCACAATTTCTTTTTCCTTGGGTGAGATGATTTTGCTTTTGCGTTCCATACCACCAATGACCCGATCACGGGCCTCCAGAAAATCTTCTTGTTCCACTGTCTTTTTTTTCTTTCGGGCCGCGATGAGTGCAGCTTCATTACAGATATTGGCGATGTCGGCCCCTGAAAATCCCGGACTCAATTTGGCCAGCAGTTCCACATCTACATTTTTTGAAAGTTTTAGTGGGCGCAGGTGTACTCCAAAAATTTCTTTTCGTTCCTCTTTGGTGGGCAGTTCCAGATAGATATGACGGTCAAACCTACCTGGGCGCAATAGGGCTTTGTCAAGCACATCGGGACGGTTGGTGGCAGCCAGTACAATGACCCCGGTGTTGGGGCCGAAACCGTCGAGTTCGGTAAGCAGTTGGTTCAAAGTACTTTCTCTTTCATCATTGGCCTGAAACGCATTGACTTTGCCACGGGAACGACCCACGGCATCTATTTCATCGATAAATATTATACTCGGTGCTTTTTCCTTGGCCTTTTTAAAGAGGTCCCGTACCCTGGAGGCTCCTACGCCAACAAACATTTCCACGAATTCGGATCCCGACATGGAGAAAAAGGGAACCTGTGCCTCGCCTGCAACGGCCCTGGCCATTAAGGTCTTTCCTGTTCCGGGAGGACCAACCAATAAAACGCCTTTGGGAATTTTAGCGCCGAGTTTCGTATAGGTTTCAGGATTTTTCAAGAAGTCCACTACCTCCATGACTTCTAATTTGGCCTCTTTTAAACCTGCAATATCTTTAAAGCTGGCCGAGCTTTTAGTGCCTTTATCCGAAATTTGAGGCGTTGATTTTCCAAAATTGAAGAGCGGATTTCCACCTGTCCCTCTACCACCCATTCTCCGTAGCATGAACAACCAGAACAGAATGATAATCCCAAAGGGTAGCAACCAAGACAAAATACCGATCCAACTGGTGCGGGACTCATACTGTACATTTATTTTTTCTGAAGAGGAAAAGTCTTCTTGGGCCCGATGCAATTTATCCTCAAAAGTCTCTACTGATCCTATGGTCATATGATATTGCGGGCCTTCTTCAGACCGAAACAACTTTTTGTTAACCTCTTTGTGCCTTGGGTCTCCCAAGCGGTCTTTTTTGATAAATATTTCCGCTAATTCTTTGTTTACTACTACAATTTTTGCAACATCCTGTTGTGCCAAAAGGGTGTCTTGCAGAAAAGACCAACTGATTTCCTGGGTACCGGAAACCGGGTTTGAAAAGAGAGCAAACCACAATATGAGTCCAAATAAAAAGAAATAGAGCCATCTAATACTATCACCTCCATAGGGTGGTTTGGGATAGTTTTTATTGTTTCCCGAAGTTTTGGATGTTTCTTTTTTATTTGACTCTTGCTTCATTCCTTTCTAAAATTGCAAATTGATCTAATACTTCTATGGTGTCTTCCCTTAGAAGTATCACAAAATTATTTTAAATGCATGTATTCTAATATGATGTAGGTCATTTCCAATGTCTATGTCGTCCTTTTAATTTGTTATTCAAATTCAAAGTGATGGAAAACACAGATCTATTTAAATCAGGAATACTATTTATTATGGTCATAGTTTTATTGTTATTGGCAAGTTGTGGACCGGTTGTAGTTACTTCCCGGCCCAACAATCCACCACCGCCTTGGTTTTATCCAAACCGGATAGAGGTGGTGCGATATGTCTATTTTCCAGAATACATGATATATTACGATCTGTCAGCAAGAACGTATTTGTATTTAGACGGAGATCTTTGGGTGCGGCGAAACGTTTTGCCAACGCGGTACCGAAGCATCGATTTAAGACGATCTCGATATGAGCGGATACGAAATTATAATGATGACAACATTCGGAGTTACCATGAGGAGCATAATGCAAATCGAGGCAGGAGCAATAGGAATACGCCTGGGAGCAACAGAAACAATAGTAGTAATACTGATTAAACAATTGCAGAATAAATCAAGAGTCATGAGAAGAATAAAAACAGGTGTCAGCATACTATTGACGGCTTTGGTAACGGTTTCACTTATGTCCTGTAAAGATGAAAAGGGGCAACTTGAAAGTACCGATAATGAGCGCTTACAATTATACGCTGAAGAAAAAAGTAGTGAAGAAACGTTAAAGAATGAGGTCAAGGAAGTCAAAAGCGGACCGGTTGATTTTACTGAAGCTGCTAAAATGGTTTTGGATGCCGTAGTCCATATCAGGGCTACTCAGACTGGCAGGAACGAAAGTTCGGATAGACTACCACGCGAATTGCCGGATTTTTTCAGGGATTTTTTCGGAGATCGTTTTCAAATGCCCGAGAATATGCCTCAACAGCCAATGTACGGTTCAGGTAGCGGTGTGATTATCGATGAGAAAGGCCATATAGTGACCAATAACCACGTTATCAATAATGCCACGGAATTGGAAGTTACCCTGCATGACAACGAAACCTATAAAGCCACAGTAATTGGTTCTGACCCTACTACCGATATTGCATTGTTGAAGATCAAGGGCGATAACCTAAAGGCATTGTCATTTGTCAATTCAGATGATGTGGAGGTAGGGGAATGGGTATTGGCAGTCGGAAACCCTTATAGCCTTTACTCCACGGTTACTGCGGGTATCGTAAGCGCAAAGGCACGCAATATTAATATCAATCCCGAGAAATTCGCAGTAGAAAGCTTTATACAAACCGATGCGGCCATCAACCCCGGTAACAGCGGTGGAGCCTTGGTTAACCTTGACGGCAAGATTGTCGGCATTAACACGGCCATCGCCAGCAGAACGGGTAGTTATAGCGGATATGGATTCGCTATACCCAGTAATATCGTTACAAAAGTGGTGGCGGATCTTCTAAAATATGGGAGTGTTCAGCGCGGTATGCTGGGGATTACTATACGAACCATGAATGGTGGTTTGGCAAAGGAAAAGAATATGGAATTCATAAGAGGGGTCTGGGTCGAAAATGTTGGCGAAGATAGTGCAGCTGACAAGGCGGGTATTAAAGCCGGGGATATTATTGTAAATATAGACGGTTCAGAAGTTACCACCTCTCCGAGATTGCAGGAAATCATTGCGCAGCACAGACCGGGCGACAAATTATCAATCATCGTAAATCGAAAAGGAAGGGAAAGAGAATTTAAGGTCACTCTTGAAAATGTAAAAGGTACCACGGATATTACCAAAAAGGAAAATGTAGAAATGCTCAATTATCTGGGGGCCGATTTTGAAGCGCTCGACAAAGAAACTGCCAGAAAGTTAAATTTAGATGGTGGAGTCAGGGTAGTTAACCTGTATCCGGGTTTGTTGCGCCAAAGCACTCAAATGCGCCCCGGTTATATTATTACCCATATTGATGGTAAAAAAGTAACCAATATTAAGGAATTGGTGGCCATTTTGAAAAATAAAAAAGGGGGTGTGATGCTAGAAGGTGTATATGAAGATGTACCCGGAAAACAGTACTATGCCTTTGGTCTCGATTCTTGATCCGTGCTACAGAAGAAAAGCCATTATATTAATGTCAAAAAAAAACAGGAAGCCAAAACTTCCTGTTTTCCATAAAGAAATGGTATTCATCAACACTTTTTATCAATCTCTTAAACCATTTTATTACTAAAATAACCTAACTGACCGACTGGAGTACCAACTGTATCCTTTTTCTTTACTATGACCTTAACCATTTTGCAATGATGCCGATCAATACTTTAAAGAAACTGGAACATTTGCATGTTCCAGTTTCCAAGAAAATGTAAAAACTACCGTTGACCGCTTTGCGTGATTTTGAGTGAAACCTATCGCTAGGCCATAGCTAAAACCACACGGCATGGGGTATTTTCGACATCTTCTTATGCTAGAGCTTATTACTCCCCACGAATAATAAGTTTTTTTGTTTATAATTTGCAGCAGTCTTTCAGACTATGTTTTCAAAGAACTATTCCACTCAATTAAGTTGCTAAGCTAAGGGATGGTAATCAATTTGCAAATGACCTGCGTCAGTTTGATAGAATTTTTTGGAAAATGAAAAAGAAACCGGAACACCCAAATGTTCCGGTTTCTCGGAAGATGCTTTCCGATCCGATTACCGCTTACACTGACCTCAACAAAATTTAAAGCTAAACCTTATTGCGATTCAAATGGTCTAAAGGAGGGCATGGCCTCTTCCTTCCTGTCAAGCCTTAATTCCCCCGAGTAAGGCTTGTAAACTTTTCATAGAACTTTATTTTCTAAATCAAAGTGCTAAAATAAAGGGTTAATTTCTAGTTTAATATGATCTAGATCAGTTTGGGGATTTTTTTTATTTTTTTAACACTATTGTTTTCTATCCACTGATATAGCTTGTCGGCATCTTCCTTTTTATCAGTTATTTTCGAGACCTGTACATAAAAATCAGTTGGTATTTTGGGAGTTAATTTTCTACTGGAAACTAAAAAATCGTCTTTTTGTAATTTTTCTTCTAAAAGAGTCTAGACCTGCTTCCATTCTTCTTTTTTTACGTTCGGCCCCGGCTCTTCAAACCGGTATTGCAACTGGATTTTCGTATCTGTTACAGAATGGTTTGCACGGATCCATCGCTCTATTGGAACTACTTTTTGTTTGATGTTCTCATTCGATATTAATTGTTACAGGTGGATTCCCATTGGGCCAATAACATAATTGAGGGAATGGCTACTATATTCTAATGTTCATTTTAACAAGGTTAAGTTCTTTAAAAATCTGATATAAAGGAAGCTACATTTATGCTAATCAGAAATGATATAAATCATTCCTTACACTCCACTCAATTGTCAGTTTTGCGTATAAAATAGTGGTCTGAACTTTTGTTTCTATCATTCATATCTGCTTTGTTGGGGATCTTTTGAAAAAAGTCTACATTTTATATAAGATTATTCTTTCAATAAGATCTGTTTTGGTAACTTTCATGTCCCAATTCATATTGCTCATGACACGCATTCTAATTATTGAAGATGATGTGAATATTCTCAGGAATACTGCAGAACTTTTACAGCTCGAAGGTTACCTTGTAACCACTGCTTCAAACGGTAGGGCGGGTCTCGAAAAAATTAAACTTGAAACTCCGGAACTGATACTTTGTGATATCCTTATGCTAGATATGGATGGTTTCTCGGTACTTGGGTATGTACGGCAAGATCCTGATCTAAAAAGAATACCTTTTATTTTTTTCAGTGCAAAATCGGATGTGGTGGATGTTAATGCTGGGATCGCGGCCGGGGCCGATGATTACCTAACCAAACCTTTTGAACTTGAAGACCTAATAGCTTCTGTTGAAAAGTGCTTAGAAAAGCAAAAATTTTATTAGACCCTTACATCTGAAAGAATATTAATTGCATGATGCGGATTAAACACTTTCGCTATCTAAATTATTTCGACCAACTGATTCAAGTCATTTTAAGTTTTTTTTGATTTGAGTATTTTGGTTAAAAATAGTTGAGTCATGAATATATACGAGAAACATCCACTGCCAAAAAAAGACTTTCAAGTCCTTGCCCAAACACGCGATCTTAATTGCGTTTCCATATTCCTTCCCATGGATAAAAAAGGTAAAGAACAGAACCTGCATTTGGCGCAGGCACGCCTTAAAAAATGTATCAACGAAGTACAGAAGACTTTAA
>JAHEHU010000123.1 GCA_024639765.1 Eudoraea sp. | reverse complement strand
GGAAAGCATATTCAAAGAACTTTTAGAGGTAGCTATTGGAGACACCTTTACGCCTTGGAAGTGGGAAAACTATATTCCATACAATTATGAACAAAAATAACTGTTTACAACAAGGCGTATATTGCATTCCCTGCGGGATACGCACCATATACAGAACGTTGTATGCTATTAAGAATGACTAGTATGAAAGTTCTCAGTATCATAAGTCTCATTTTTTTTCTGCTGACCTCATGTAAACAGAAATCAATTGAAGATCATGTTTCAGATTGGATAGTAGATCATGCTATCCCACTGAAGACCGCAGAAGCTGGAAATGGGTTTGAAGACCTCACTCCAATTGGTAAAATCGTAGGTGACGCGCGAATCGTTTCCTTGGGAGAACCCACACATGGTAATCGTGAGGTATTTCAATTGAAACACCGCCTCATCGAATATCTCGTCATGGAAGAAGGATTCAACTTATTCGCTTTGGAATGCCCATTTGGAGAAGCATTCGATGTGAATCAATATATTTTAGAAGGTATCGGAACTCCGGAAGAGGCATTGGCAGGCATTTATTTTTGGACCTGGGATACAAAAGAGTTTGTGGAATTGTTAAAATGGATGCGTGCTTACAATGCAGATTCTACTCATACTACCAAAGTTAAGTTCTACGGTTTTGACATACAGGATCCTGAGCGATCAGCACGAGTAATGTTGGATTACATAAAAAAGGTAGACACAGAATTATATCAATCTGTTAAAACTGAATTATCCATTCTTGAAATTCAATTTTCCGAGCCAATATCCTTGGGACGAAGACCCTATATTCCTAAAGAAAATGATGAAGCGAGTTTATTGGCAATAAAAAATGTGATGAATGCATTCCGGCAAAACAAAGAGACTTATATATCTAAAACTACCGAAAAGGAATGGGTAAGGGCACTACACTATACGCGGCAAGCAGAGTTGTGGATCGAAGCGTGTTTCAATGATGGTGAAAATTATGCTGAAATACGAGACAAAGGTCAGGCTGAAAACATCAAATGGATGCTTGATCAGGAAGGAGAGTCTTCTAAGGCCATAGTCTGGGCACATAATTGCCACGTATCGAATGCTTCTCCAAAGGATGACATTAATATGCACGGTTATTACCTACGAAAAATGTATGGAGACCAATTAAAAATATTCGGGTTGTTTTTTAATCAAGGTGGATTTAAAGCGATTGATGCCAATATGCCTTCCAAAGGGATGTTCAACTTCTCTCTTGGTCAAGCTCCTCCTGGCACGTTAGAAAACACATTGGCTTCAGCACAGCATTCTCTAGCCGTGGTGGATATGCATGAGTTACCAAAGAAGGGACCTGTTCGTGAATGGTTTTATACAGAACGCCCTACCCGACATTCTGGAGGAGGATATGATGAAAAAAAGCCCGAAGACTATTTTTGGTCCTACATCCCTGCCGAGGCTTATGATGTCCTTGTCTATTTGGATAGAACCAGCCCGGTAATATCAGTCAATGATGACGCTTATGAGTATATCTGGATGCTTAATAAAAAATTAGAAACACCAAGGAATCTGGATTTCGAAGGGGACTCTAATGGCGAAGAACCTAGCGGTTGGATGGTTTGGTCTAAATTTCAACGACTGGGGGTTGAACTATTGGTAACCAATAAGAATCCTTACCAAGGGCAGCATGCCGCTATGATTCATCGTCCCGAAGGAGTTACATTTGGAGAAATTACTCCTAGCCTAACCCAAAGGATTGATGCCGTGCCCTATCGTGGAAAAAAAATTCGGATAACAGCTACCGCCCGATCTGAAGTAAAAGACCGTGGTTTTTCGTTCTTCCGGTTAGCTATCGAGCCTGATATACTGCAAAGTGCCCATTATGGGTCACCTCCATTGTTTGATAGTTTAGATGAATTTCGAATTAACTCAGCGAATTGGGAAACGATTCAGATTGAAGCAGAAGTTACCGAGGTTGCAAATACCATTAACTTTGGAATATATCTCCGAGACTCCGGAACAGTTTGGATAGATGATGTAGAAATCGAGATTGTAGAATGAAACGGAGAACAAAAAATAATAAACAGCATACAACAAAGCTTATAAGCCATTATCCCGATAGCTATCGGGACGGCTCATATACAAGACTGTTAGACTCAAGCCGACACATATATCATTGTCTATTACCAATTCGTATATTGATAACATGAGTCAAGTTGGAGACCATATAACAATTGCTCAGGATATCCAGAACGGCCAACCTGTATTCTTTGGAACACGTGTCCCGGTTCAAACACTTTTTTGGCACCACGAACAAGGTATCTCAACGGAGGAATTCTTACAAGACTTTCCAATTGTTTCAAAAGAACAAGCTATTGGTGTTCTGAAAATCGCCAATAAAGTTATAAATTCGAGTCAGTTGGATAAGATCTATGAAACTGTTAATTGACGAAAACCTTCCTAAAAGACTAAAAATTGAATCCCAAAAGCACGAAGTCTTTACTGTGGGTGATATTGGCTGGAAATTCGCGTATAGCATAGAGTACTCTTTCACTCAGAACCAAGTTTTAGTATGAACGAACAAGAACACGAAACTAAATTTATCAAAAGTGAATGGAAGGTTCCCCTGATCGTCGCATTTTTTGGTGTGGGTTTAATAGTGTCTGGCATTTTGCGATATCTTAGTCTACACACTCAAGACCCACCGCAAATTACCGGCTACGCAACAGTGATCTACATCAGTGTCACCATATTTGCCGCTGTGCTTCTTTTGCGTGATGGCGTCCCGATGAAACGTCTGGGTTTCGGTTTAAAATTCAAGCCTTTGAGGTATCTAGCCCTAGCGGCAATCGGCGTCGGGCTTATACAGTTGTTTGATCTGATTCGCGATCCGTTCGTGGAGCGATTCGTTGGTGGCACGCGTGATTTGTCACGGTTCTCAGATATCGCGGGGTCACCCACTGCCTTGTTTAAACTGTTGGTGCTTAACTGGACTGTAGCTGCTATCGGGGAGGAGTTGGCTTTTCGTATAGTACTGATGCGTGGAATTGCCTTCAGCCTGGGTGACAGTCGAATAGCATTCGGTATTGCCCTAATTGTGCAAGCTATCCTGTTCGGGGTGGTTCATGCCTACCAGGGCCCGATAGGAATAATTGGTTCCGGGATCAACGGGCTCATATTTGGCGGCTTGACTTTGGCAGCACGCGGAAGTATTTGGCCTGCCGCAATAGCCCACGGCTCTAGCAATACTATTGGTATCCTAAGCCTGTATCTGGCCGGCTAGCTTATAGTAAGCGATATGAGAAATGAAGAATACTTCGCGATACATGGTATTCTGATGGCAAGCATGAAGAAAAGTTTAATGGTTGGCGGGTGTGGCAAATTCACTTCAACCAACACAATACTAAACTAAAATCCGGCCCAACTGAAGTGTAGGCCAGAGTCTAACATGGCACATAAGCCATTTGTTCCTTGGTTAGGTTTGTTTTTCTGCATTCTGGATGTTTAATTGTGTAAAAAATCTAGGTATCGCTGGCCATACGGCTCATGTACCTATCCGTTAATAACAACCATAAAAATACTAATCATGAAATGCTTAATTTTCAATCTATTGCTCCTAATTTTCTCGACTGTAAGTTTTGGCCAAATACCAAAAAAAAGCGAAACTGTTACTTTGAAGGATTGTAGAATGTACTATGAAGTTTATGGTGAGGGGGAGCCGTTATTTCTTCTACACGGATTCTTTGGATCATCCAAGTATTGGAAGTCTTATGTACATGAATTTGAGGCTGACTACGAACTATACCTGGTTGATTTAACCGGTCACGGAAATTCATCTAATTTCAGCAATAAGATTTCAATACCTGAAGCAGCGGCCAATTTGCACGCGTTGATTGAATATCTAGGATTGGAAAAGGTGAAGGCGATTGGACTAAGCTATGGTGGAGATGTACTTTTCCATCTGGCTGCAAATAATCCAGATATGGTTCAAACGATTATAGCGATTGGTGGTTTGGGAACTTGGAATGCCAACGATTTTCCCGATTGGATCGAGCATTTTTCTTATAAAAATATAGCCACCCTTCAGTGGGTAAAAGACAATCAACCTGATGAAACACGAGCTAAATGGTTACTTGACCACTTCTCCAGTTATATAGTATCTCTCAGTGATGAAGCCTTGGCCAACATAAAAAGCAATACATTAATTGTTTTGGGAGATAATGACGATAGCATACCACTGACCGAAGTTACTAGGGTAAGAAATCTGATGCCGTCGTCCTCTCTATGGATCATTCCAAACACTGGTCACGAGGCAAATGCCGGAAACAACAAAAAGGATTTTGTAAGAATATCAAAGGATTTTCTTAATCAAAAATAAGTAGAAAAACGGCTGCTAACAATGTATAATGGGCATTAAATCGCCCTTTATACTGGCCTTTGGCTTAATTATCCCAAAACATATTTTTTACTAGTCTTAATACTGAACTGATAATTAGAATATACTTCTTGTCATCTATCTATAGCTCCGTCCATCAACACATACACTATCATTCACTTCCATTGAAATCCGTATTCGTTTAAAGATTAAAAAGCCAATATCTGGAAATTTGGCGATTACAAGTATTACACCTCCTTAAAACTTATGGCTAATGTTCTGTGTATCCCGTCTCCCAAAGAAGATATTGATGGCAGTATGGTCAGAGACGTTTATTATGAAGAAGGTGATTTGGACCGTATTATCCTCTATTGCGAACAAAACGTGATCACTGTAGCACAGATATTCCTGCATCTGAGGAATGAACCCCTGATGGAAGATGCTGAAATAAAGAAAGTATGAGAATCTTTCAAATACTTCAGTGGTGCGTTGAAATATAACTGCACAAAACGGGAAAATGATCACGATAGCTTGCTAAGTACTTTCTGGCTACCTATTTCCTGAAGGGAATTACTTTATAACGCCCGGAACATCATATTAAAGTGTGAGTTCTTCTTTTTTGTCAAAAAAGTATTTGAAATAACCCCTTGTTTAATAACAAGCGGCTCTTTTAGTAAAAAATATTAGAATTATCAATGCAATAATTTTTTTTATCTGCGTTAAAATAGAAACTATTAAAATATTGTTTTATGAAAAGTACAGGATTATTGAAAATAGCAACTCTTGTAATGGCATTCATTTTTTTAACGGCATGCAACAATGATGATGATGACTTTGTAAGGGTAACTGTAAACGGTACATTGCTAGTGGGAGATCGATCAGATTTTAACGGTGATATAGATGCCAGTTTTACGGGTAACGGTGGTTCCGTCTCACAAAATTTTATTTGGAATAATAATCTAAATACAGCAGATTACAACGCAGACATAACCGCCACATCAGAGGGAACCTTCCGTATGATCGTAGAGGATTCTGAAGGAAGTATAGTACTAGATGAAATAATCGATGGTGCCACTGAACCTGACTCTATCGATGGTGTTACTTCAACTGGTGCGTCCGGAATATGGACCGTTACTATTGAGGTAACTAACTTTAATGGTGATGGAAGTTTTTCGCTGAGCGAAGGAAATTAATCATATTAAACAGGTCAAAGTTAACCCCGCCAGGCATTCCTGGCGGGGTTTTTTTAATTTTAGTTTTGACCGCCACACAACAAGGTTTGTAACAAATAGG
Organism: Eudoraea sp.; assembly: GCA_024639765.1. Lineage (GTDB taxonomy): Bacteria > Bacteroidota > Bacteroidia > Flavobacteriales > Flavobacteriaceae > Muriicola. The sequence continues at coordinate 439 of JAHEHU010000123.1, read as the reverse complement.
GGCCAAAGTAATTAGAATATATAGCTTATTATTTATCCCATGTCTCCATCCATTTACACTTAGATAGTAAAAATTGGATTTTTGGAAATTTGGAGATTTCAAGCATTACACCTCTTTAAAACTAATGGCCAATCTTCTGAGTATTCCTTCTCCTAAGGAAGATATTGATGGGAGCATGATACGGGTCGTGTATTACAAGGAAAAAGACCTGGACCGGATCATTGAATATTGTGAAAGGGACGTGATTACTATTGCCCAGGTGTTCCGGAAACTCCGGAATGAGAAACTATTGACGGAAAACCAAATCGTTCATACCTAGATATCTTACTCTTTTCTTTAACCTCCTTCCTTGGCTTGAACTCCTTATTTCCAAAATAAGGTCTGCAACATGACCTATATCATTGCTAATCAGGCGCTAACTTGATAATTTGGAACGTTA
>JAHEHU010000049.1 GCA_024639765.1 Eudoraea sp. | reverse complement strand
ATCCCTGGTGGTTTGGGGTAGACAGCGAATACGCGCTCAAAGGCTATATGGCCATTGGGCAAACCGATCCCGTTTACAAAACCATTGCACTACTCGATAGTATCTCGGAAGTCACCAACGGCAATGGAAGAATTGTTCATGAGGTCTCAACCAATGGAGCCGTATTTAATGAAGGGAACATCAATGAAACCCCTCAATTTGCTTCACTGATCTGGGAGGTTTACCAATGGAATGGAAACAAGGCTTTTTTAGAACGCTATTATCCTACCATTAAAAAAGGATTGAACTGGTTGATGTCTGAAAAAGACATGGATGGAAATGGATTTCCGGATGGTTTTGGGATGATGGAGATCCACGGGTTGGATAGTGAGATGATAGATGTGGCTGTATATACGCAAAGGGCTTTTGCTGATGCAGCCTTGATGGCAAGTGAACTTGGCGATACTGAACAGGCCGCTTCCTATAATCAAACCGCCAAGTCTCTTAAAAACAAGATAAATACCAAATTTTGGTCGGATGAATTTAGCTCGTATGCCGACTTTATCGGAACCGATCAACAGGCCCTGCATCTTATAGAAGACGCTATAGTGCGGGCAGATACCTTAAATAAACCATGGGCGGTGGCAGAACTGGAAGCGACCAAAAAGGCTGTTTTGGGTAACCCCTCAAATTTACCTAGACCATTTGTGCTGCATCATAACTGGGTGGTAAATACGCCCATGGAAATGGGGTTGGCAGATGAAGACAAAGCCATACGTGCCTTAAAAACCGCAGAGAATTTTGTAAATCCTTTTGGGGTATTTGTAACAGGGATAGATCGTGATGATTCTGCAGGCTCGGATGATGGTTCCTTTAAAGGCTCCAAGGTCTTTTCCTATACCGGGGCGGTAATGACCCTACCTACAGGGGTGCAGGCCGTGGCGGAGAATAATTATGGCAGGCCCAACCAGGCGCTTAACTATCTGCGACGGATCGCCCGGACCTTCAGCTTCGCTTTGCCTGGAAGTATGTATGAAGTTTCACCTGATTACGGAATGATGACCCAAGCCTGGAACATCTATAGTTTTGCCATTCCCATCGTGCAGCAATTCTTCGGGATACAACCCATGGCAGCACAAAAACGAGTGGTCATCGCTCCACAAATGCCCGATGCCTGGCCAACCGCCTCCCTTGAAAATGTATTGATGGCAGATAATTCAGTATCGGTTTTTTACGAGATAAAAGATAGCATAGTGACCTATAAGATCACCCAGTTAGAGCGAGAATGGGAAATACAACTGCAGATTCCTGAGGTAAAAGAGGGAAAAAAGGCAGAGGTAGTTAGTAGTTCTGTACACCCCGTTCTTAGTGATGGAAAATTGAATTTTGTAACTAGAGGTTCCGATATAGAGATCAGTGTACAGTATCAGTAACAATTACTAGATAGCGCGGATTTCAAATGCGTGCTATCAAGAATACTTTAGCAGGATTCCTCCTTCTTTTTTATCTTTAGAAAAAATCAATAAACTTTTCAATATGCAACATGTATTACCTAGATTTTCTTCTCTAATTTGTTTTTGCCTACTTACCCTCACACTACTAAATTGTTCCATACAACCGGAGCCTAAATTACAATCGCCAGATGAAAATATCAGCGTGGCTTTTTCCCTTTCAGAGGCTGGAGTTCCGGAATATCAAATAGCATATAAGGACAAATCAGTGATCTTACCCTCTAGGATGGGCTTCGAAATTCAAGATCAGATACCATTAAAAGATGGCTTTCGAATAGCAGAGATGAACTATCGTATGGAAGATGAAACATGGGCCATGCCATGGGGTGAACAAGACAGTGTACGGAATCAGTATAATGAGATGCAAATTGTTTTGGAAGAGACCAAAGCGCCAAATAGGAAGATAAATGTGGTATTTCGGGCCTTTAACGACGGAATTGGTTTTCGTTACGAATTCCCGGAACAGCCTAATATGAAAGACATATTGATCACAGATGAGAATACTCAGTTCAACCTCACCGGAGATCATAAGGTATGGTGGCAACCCGGAGATTGGGATATCTATGAGCACTTGTATAGTGCCACTAATTTTTCTGAGATAGATGCTATTTCTAAACAGAACGACCCAAACCTAAAAGCTTCATATATTCCGGAAAATGCCGTGAATACTCCGGTGACCATGAAAACGGCAGAGGGAATATATCTCAGCTTTCATGAAGCAGACCTCACTGATTACGCAGGGATGACACTAAAAGTAGATGCCTCCAATAATAGTATGATGAGTGAATTGGTAGGTTCTGAACGTCTTGGTGGAAAGGCTGCAATATCAGCTCCTTTCAATACACCCTGGCGAACCATACAGATAGCGGACAGGGCGGGCGACCTTATAGAATCTAAAATGGTCTTGAACCTAAATGAACCCAATGCCATTGGTGATGTGAGTTATTTTACTCCTATGAAGTATGTAGGTATCTGGTGGGAAATGCATTTAGGCAAATCAACCTGGGACATGGAAGGCAGCCAGAGCATGAATACATTTACAAACACCGGCGAAATACGAACTAATCATGGGGCAACCACCGAAAATGCGATGCGCTACATAGATTTTGCAGCTGCCAACGGTATCAAAGGCTTACTTGTAGAAGGATGGAACACCGGCTGGGATAAATGGATCAATACGGACGACCGCGAAGGGGTTTTCGATTTTATGACGCCCTATGCTGATTATGACTTTGAGAAGGTGATGGCCTACGCCAGGGAAAAAGGGGTTGAGGTCATTATGCATCATGAGACCTCAGCGGCACCCCTTACTTATGAAAAGCAAATGGATGTAGCCTATAAATTCATGAAAGACAATGGCATGAATTCAGTTAAAACCGGGTATGTAGGCAAGATCATACCGAAAGGTGAATACCACCATGGGCAGTGGATGGTGCGTCATTACCATAAAGTGTTGGAAGAGGCTGCTAAAATGAAGATCGCCATCAATGCCCATGAACCCATTAAAGCTACCGGAAAGCGCAGAACCTATCCGAATGCAATTGCCAGGGAAGGTTTAAGAGGTCAGGAATTCAATGCCTGGGCAGCAGATGGGGGCAACCCGGCTAACCATCTCCCAACAATTGCATTTACCCGCATGTTGTCCGGACCCATAGATTTTACTCCGGGTATCTTCAACATTAAATTTGATGAATACAAACCAGACAACCAGGTAAGTACTACACTGGCTCACCAACTGGCGCTCTATGTTGTGATCTACAGCCCCATACAAATGCTGGCCGACCTGCCGGAACATTATACCGAAAATGGTAAACCACATCCGGCCTTACAATTTATCAGGGATGTTGGCGTGGACTGGAGCGTAAGTAATGTCCTGGAAGGTGAGGTAGGTGAATATGTTACTATTGCCCGTAAGGAAAGAGGTAGTGGCAATTGGTTCGTAGGAGGTATAACCGATGAGGAGGGCAGAACCGAAACCATATCCCTAGATTTTCTGGAGCCGGGTAAGACCTACGAAGCAATATTATATGAGGATGGTACAGATGCCCATTGGGATACCAACCCCCGGGCATATGCAATTAGGTCCATGGATGTGACCAGTACGGATACCGTTGAGGTAGTCCTGGCCCCTGGTGGTGGGTTTGCCCTAAGTTTGAAAGGCAAATAACCTATGGAAATAGGTGCCCCTATCTTTAATAAACCAACTACTTGAACTTATATGATTAGCTTTTTTCGTCGGATACGCCAACAGTTACTGTCACAAAGCAAGGTCTCTAAATACTTGTTGTATGCCTTGGGAGAAATAGCCCTGGTCATGATAGGGATCTTGTTAGCGGTGCAGGTAAATGAATGGAATACGCATCGCAGGGAACGGAAGGAGGAGCAACAGGTACTTCGCCAATTGAAAACAGAGTTTGAAACGAACAGGGCACAGATTCAGGACAAGATCTTACTCCACCGGGAAATTGTGAGTAGCGGGTTGCGCATTCTGGAGATAATTGATGCGCCAGACAAGCGGATACCCATGGATTCCCTTTATTTTAATCTCAACAGGACCCTCACAGCCCCCACATTTGACGCGTCGCTGGGCGTAACGAATGACCTGATCAATTCAGGCAAACTATATCTTATCCGCAATGATGCGTTACGTTTGTTGATCTCCGGCTGGAGTGGCGACATTGTTTTTGCCACTGAGGAAGAATTTGTATGGCGGAAGGTCAGGGACGAACAGTATATTCCATTCCTGATAGAAAAGTTGTCGTTTAGAAATATCATTGATGCAGGTCTTGAGGATACAAAATACCAGCAGACCATGCAATTTGGGAAGACTTTTGAATCCTTGAATACTGGCCCTTCCCGCTTTGATACCATTTCCCTCCAAAAGCTGCCCCCAACGGTATTGGCTGCTCTGGAGGACCAGGCTATGGATATGATCAACTTTAACCATATCTCCATGTTACAAATGACCGAACTTCGAAAGGTGGTAGACCGAATTTTGTTGCTGATTGATCAGGAAATGGAGCGTTCTGAGTAAATTTCTTATCTGTTACCACTTATACAAGGCAGGTCTATAAACCGGGTGATGTAACTATTAAAATGAGTTGATCACCAAAATTCCTTTATGTCCAAAGCGATCCATTTGGGGTAGGGCAGTGGTGGCGTCTTGCAGCGAAATAGTTCTTTCAATCAGTTTTTCAGGATGCAGGCTACCGTTTTTTATCATGGCTAACATACCGGGATATTTATGCGCTTGCATACCATGGCTGCCAAGGATCTCCAGTTCATGGGCAATAACAAGGTCCATTGGGATCTTCGGGTGCTGGTGATCGCCGGTCATTAGGCCCACCTGTATGTGTTTCCCTCGTTTCCGCAAGCTGGCAATGGAATTAAAACAGGTGGTGGGGCTCCCCAGTGCATCCAGGGAAACATGGGCTCCTCCATGGGTAAGAGCTTTAACTTCTGCCACCACATCCAAATGATTTGACCCATTTACTACTGCCACGGCACCTATTTCCCTGGCAAGTTTTAAGGTATCGTTATGGATATCTACAGCAATTACCTTGGCTCCAAGCGCTGAGGCGATCATAATGGCAGACAGACCTACGCCACCACAGCCATGTACCACCACATACTGGTCTTCTTTTACCTTTCCTTGCTCAACAATGGCCCTGAAGGAAGTAATAAAACGGCAACCAAGGGTGGCTGCGGTAATATCTTCAATTTCCTCAGGAAGTTTTACCAGGTTGGTATCTGCATAATCCAGGGCCACATACTCGGCAAAAGAACCCCAATGGGTAAAGCCGGGTTGTGATTGGTGGTCACATACCTGCTGGTTGCCGGAAAGGCATTGCCCGCAATTTCCACAGCCGCATACAAAAGGCACGGTGACCCGATCTCCGATAGCAAATTTCCGAACGTCCTTTCCAATGGCTACAACCACGCCTGCCAGTTCATGGCCCGGTACATGCGGCAGGCGAATATCCTGATCATGGCCCATCCATCCGTGCCAGTCGCTCCGGCACAAGCCGGTAGCCGTTACTTTCACTACCACACCGTCATTCTTTGGATTGGGGTCTGGCACCTCTTGCACGGTGATGGGTCCCTGGAAAGTGTCGAAAACGGCTGCGCGCATGTTGTTTATAGTTCAGTGAATGCATGTAATAGCAATACATTCCATGCTAAACTTAAGGTATTCCTATTAGTTCCACAAAAAGGATTACTGCACTCAGGCCTGCTTATGTATCATGGAATAGTATTATGATATGGACTAAACTTTGGAATTGCCTGGCACCACATCTTTTTTTATTGGCTCCATAGTTTTGGTCATCCTTAAATCATAGCGTTATTCTTTGTGAATGTTACTAATTATCTGAATTGATTTAAATGATGGTATCGTATAAATAAAGTATATTTAATCACATAACCTTCCTTTATGTCACAATCGCGCCAACTTGCTGCCATTATGTTCACTGACATTGTTGGCTATACGGCTTTAATGGGTAAAGATGAGAAAAATGCATTCAGGCTGTTGCATCAGAATAGGGGACTTCAAAAACCAATTATTGAAGAATTTAAGGGTCGTTGGATAAAAGAACTCGGCGATGGGGTCATGGCAAGTTTCAAAACGGTCTCTGATGCAGTAAACGCAGCGGTTAAAATTCAGGAAAGCTGTAATACTCTAAAAGACTTTCAATTGCGAATTGGTATCCACCTTGGGGAAGTTGTTTTTGAAAATGATGATGTGTTTGGAGATGGCGTAAATATTGCCGCACGGATACAGGCGGCTACCCAACCCGGGTGTATTTTTATTTCAGAGACAGTACATCACAATGTTTCCAACAAAAATGATTTCAGATCCCGTTTTGTAAAAGAAACTTCGCTGAAGAATGTAGAGCAACCTGTACGGATGTACCAGGTGTTGTTTGCGGGTAGTGAAATCATTGAAACAGAAAAATCAGCCGGCACGGTAGATGAAAATAGTATCGCGGTATTGCCTTTTGCGAATATGAGCAGTGATCCCGAGCAAGAGTATTTCAGTGATGGGATCACGGAGGAGATCATTAATGTGCTTGCACAAGTACCCGTTTTAAAGGTGATTGGGAGAACTTCTTCCTTTGCTTTCAAAGGGAAGAATTTAGATTTGAAGGAGATAGGTAAGAAACTTATGGTGACGCATATTCTGGAAGGCAGTGTTCGGAGAGCGGGCACCAAACTACGTATCACCGCCCAGCTCATAAAGGTATCGGATGGTTTTCATCTGTATTCGGAAAAATTTGACAGGGAGCTGGAGGATATTTTTGCCATACAGGATGAGATTTCAAGGGATATCCTGAAAGCTATCAAGATCACCTTGTTAGGGGAAGAAAAAGAAGCAGTTTTAAAGAAATACACGGAAAATGTTGATGCTTATGAACTCTATCTGAAAGGGCGTTACCATTTCAATAAACTTTCTCCTAATGATTTCTTGAAGGCTATCCAATACTTTCAGGCGGCTATTGATATTGATCCTACCTATGCCATAGCCTATGCCGATATGGGTACTTGTTACTGGGATATGGCTTACACCCTTTGGGCTCCCGGAGAACAAATTATTCCAAAGGCTCGCTCGGCTATTAATAAAGGACTGGAACTAGATCCTGAAAGCGATGTATGTCATGTTGCGAAAGGAAGGTTTAGTTTATGGTCCGAATGGGATTTTGAACAAGCAGGCAGGGAACTTGAAAAAGGGATTCAAATAAATCCCAACAATGTTGAAGGGCTGCGGCAACTTGGAGTATTGAATGTACTTCAGGGAAATTATAAAAAAGGTCATAAATATTATAATAAAGCAGAAGATCTTGATCCGTTATCACTTTTAGGGCTTACCTATATTGGTACTCAACGATGGTTTGGCGGGTTTTTTGATAAGATGCTGGTCTATGGAAACAGGTTGATTTCCCTTGAGCCCAATTTTTTTGGCGGGCACCAGGTGTTGGGAATGGGATATGTGGGGTTAGAACAATTAGATAAGGCAGAGGAGGCTTTGGAGGTTGCGGCAAACCTCAATCCAGATATGTTTGTATTGAGTTTGCTAGGGATGACGTATGCCATGAATGGTAAACTGATAAAGGCAGAAGAAGTGCTTAGAAGAATGGAACCTTTGGCTTTCCCGAACGAAGGAAATGCATTTTTCGGATATGTTTGTATGGGAATGGAGGATTGGGACAAAGCCTTTGATTATTACTTTAAAGCCGCCAAAAACCATGAAGGGGCCGCTTTAACCGTTCCAAGTATTATACAACTAAAGTATCCTGCAATGCTTCAGGATCCAAGGACCAGGGAGCTATTTAAACTTATTGGTTTGGAATAAATAAAAGGTCTAGACTTACCTTCTACAACAATCAACATATTACTTTAGTTTGTAACGCGCTGTACAATTCCAACCTACATATAATGGTTGGTTCAAATAATTAAAGTAAATTCATTCCTATGTCACAATCGCGCCAACTTGCTGCCATTATGTTTACTGACATTGTTGGGTACACGGCCTTAATGGGTAAAGATGAGAAAAATGCATTCAGGCTGTTGCATCAAAATAGGGTGCTTCAAAAACCGATCATTGAAGAATTTAAGGGTCGTTGGATAAAAGAACTCGGCGATGGGATCATGGCGAGTTTCAAAACGGTCTCTGATGCAGTAAACGCAGCGGTTAAAATTCAGGAAACCTGTAACGCTTCCAACGAATTCAAATTGCGTATTGGCATTCACTCGGGCGAAGTGGTTTTTGAAAATGACGATGTCTTTGGTGACGGTGTCAATATTGCAGCGCGCATTCAATCGGCAGCTAATCCTGGCTCCATTTATATTTCAGAAGCGGTCAACCAGAACATCACGAACAAAAAAGACATTGAAACGGAGTTTGTACGGGAAGACATTCTTAAAAACGTAAGTCAACCTGTTAAAATGTACAAGGTTTTGTTTGCCGGAAGTGAAACCATCCTCCCGGAAAGAAAAGAAAGCATCTTGCTGGAAAAAAGTATTGCCGTGTTACCCTTTGTGAACATGAGCAATGATGAAGAACAAGAATATTTCTCCGATGGAATCAGTGAAGAGATCATCAATATGTTGGCTCAAGTACCGGCCTTAAAAGTCATTGCAAGAACCTCTTCGTTTGCCTTTAAAGGAAAGAACATCGATTTAAAGATTATTGGCGAGCAATTAAAGGTGCGATACCTGCTTGAAGGCAGTGTGCGGAAGGCAGGCAGTAAATTGCGCATTACGGCGCAGCTGATCAATGCAGCAGATGGATTTCACTTGTATTCTGAAAAATTTGATCGCGAACTGAAAGACATCTTCGATATTCAGGATGAAATTTCAGGGAAAATTCTTGAAGCCGTTAAAATCAAATTATTTGGCTCTGAAGAAGATACCGTTATTAAAAAATATACTGATAATGTTGAAGCTTATCAATTATATCTTAAAGGACGGTTTTACTATAATAAATATACCCCGGATGCCTTTATGAAGGCCATTGAATATTTTAAACAAGCCATCGAATTAGACCCTGATTATGCTATAGCTTATTCAGGACTTTGTTATTGTTATATGACCATGTCGTTCTTTAATTGGATACCTGCAGATAAGGGCATGCCATTGGCAACAAAAGCAAGCCAGCAGTGTATTGAATTAGATGATCGAATTGCGGAAAGTCATATTTCACTTGGTAGGATAAAATTGCATTACGAGTGGAATATTAGAGCTGCCATAATTGAACAAAAAAAAGCTATCGCCATTAACCCTAATAACCCTGAAGCCTATATACAATTGGGAATGTGTTCGGTCTTATTAGGAAATAAGGAGGAAGCCATTGCCTACGCCAATAAGGCTATCAGTCTGGATCCCTTCTCAACCATGAACCTCTGGATGGCAGCGATAATGCCATTATTTGCTAATGAAACTGATAGTTTACTGGTAATCACTAAACAACTAATTGATTTAAATCCAGAATTTTTTGGAGGGTATTTGTTCGCAGGACAGGCGTATCTTCAATTAGGTAATTTCGAAAAAGCTCTACAGAATTTAAAATTAGCAGTAAGTAAGGATAGTAATTCCTATACCTTGTCTGACTTAGGAGTTCTCTACGGGTTTATGGGTGATAAAACCAAAGCCAGGGAGGTGATTAGAGAAATAAAGAATATTGAGGGCATAGAATTAACAGGAAACAACTATTTAGCGAATGTGTACTTAGCTATTGGAGAATGGGATACTGCTTTTATGTACTATGACAAAGCTATTCAAAACCGCGAACAACATATGATTTGGAAAGGTTATCTATTTGACTCTGTACCCAATTTAATGGAAGATCCCAGGGCCATCAAAATGTTTGAGAAAATGAATTTGGTTTATTAGATTAAAAAAATAGGAAGGATTTTGTTAAAATCACGTCAGCTTGCGGCCATTATGTTTACCGATATTGTCGGTTTTACTGCCTTTATGGGCCGTGATGAACAAAAAACCTTCGAAATCTTAGACAAGAACAGAAAGATTCATAAGCCAATTATTAACGAGTTTAATGGTAAGTGGATAAAAGAATTGGGAGATGGTGTCATGGCGAGCTTTAATACCGTTTCAGATGCGGTAAACGCAGCAATAAAAATACAAGAAGCATGCAATGCTGCCAAGGATTTCAAATTACGCATCGGCATTCACTTGGGCGAAGTGGTTTTTGAAAATGACGATGTATTTGGTGACGGCGTCAATATCGCAGCACGCATTCAATCGGCGGCCCATCCCGGCTCCATTTTTATTTCAGAGGTGGTCAACCAGAACATCACTAACAAAAAAGGTATTGAAACACAGTTTGTGCGGGAAGACATTCTGAAAAACGTCAGTCAGCCTATAAAAATGTTCCGGGTAATGTCTGCAGGAAGTGAAAACATCCTGCCGGAAAAAAAAGCAGGCATAGTACCGGGAAAAAGTATTGCCGTGTTGCCCTTTGTAAATATGAGCAATGACGAAGAACAAGAATATTTCTCGGATGGCATTACCGAAGAAATCATCAATATGCTGGCACAAGTATCCCAGTTGACCGTAATGGGCAGAACCTCTTCGTTTGCCTTTAAGGGTAAAAACATGGATCTTAAGTTAATTGGTGAGGCACTGAATGTTGGTTATCTCCTGGAAGGCAGTGTACGACGCTCTGGTAATACCTTACGAATTACTGCACAGCTCATCAATGTGGCAAACGGTTCACATCTTTATTCCGAAAAATTTGACCGTGAACTGAAGGATATTTTTGATATTCAAGATGAAATTTCAGAAAAAATTCTCAATGCCGTCAAAATAAAATTATTGGGGGAGGATAAAGATGCATTTTTAAAGAAAAATACAGATAATCTTGAAGCTCATGAGCTATATCTAAAGGGTGTTTTTCATATTAATAAATTTACTCCGGATGGCTTGATTAAAGCGATTGAGTATTTGGATGCCGCCATCTTGTTAGACGCAAACTACGCTTTAGCGTATGCGCAACTCTCCTTTTGTTATGTTAGTTTGTTAGATTTTAACTGGTTGGCTACAGAAGAATTATTACCAAAAGCAAAAACTGCAGCACGAAAAGCACTTCAACTAAATGACAAAATATTTGAAAGTCATTTAAATGTAGGACGCATACTACTGCATCAAGAATGGAATGTAAGAGATGCCATGGATGCTTACAAAAAAGCGCTGGCAATCAATCCAAATAGTGCTGAAACTCATGTACAATTGGCCATGTGTTTGGCGCTGTATGATCGCTGTGAAGAAGCTATGGAACACGCAAAATTAGCTGAGACCCTCGATCCTATTTCAATATTCAATCTTTTTTTTGTCGGAATCATTCCATATATGTGTAATAGGCCTCAGGAGCTATTGGCTATTGGCAAAAAATTAATTGAAATGGAGCCGAATTTCTGGGCTGGCCATCTGTGGGCGTCGTCTGGATATTTTATCTTAGAACAGTGCGATGAAGCAATCTCAGAATCTGAAATGGCTGCAAAGCTAAATCCTGGCACATGGACTTTAGGTGTATTGGGCTGGACTTATGGCAGTTGTGGTGACACATTTAAAGCCAAAGAGGTAATTGACAAAATAAAAGCTCAGGAAGGATATGAACGGTTCGCAAATAATAGTCTTGCAGGTGTGTATATGTCTATTGGAGAATTAGATAACGCATTTAAATATTACGACCGAGCTTTAGAAAATCTTGAAGCTCAACTTTTATTTGCTGAGATGAATGCTCGGTATTCGCGAACACCCATGGATGACCCAAGATTTAAAGAATTTTTCGATAAAATGAATGTGGTTTATTAGGATCTCTCCCATTGAAATTCAAAACATTTAAAATTAATATATTTATAAAAGTACAACTAGCTACCAGAACCAACCAATGAGTAAATTCCTTAAAGAACTAAAACGCCGTAATGTCATTAAATCTACCATTGCCTACCTGGTAGTAGCTTGGGTGCTTTTGCAGGTTTTTACCTTACTCTTGCCCATCATCGGCGCACCGGAATGGATCGTTCAAGGGATCACTTTGGTATTGGCCATTGGACTTCCCATCTGGATTATCGTGTCCTGGGTTTACGACATTACGCCACAAGGTATAGAGAAAACTAATGATGTTGGCCAAAACGACTTGAGCAGTCATGCTACCAATAAGCGATTAAACGCCTTTATTATTGCCAGTTTATCCATAGCAGTGGTGGTTTTGGGTTTAAAAATTTCCGGTGTTTTTTCTTCCAATTCTAACAATGAATATGCAATAGCCGTCTTGCCCTTCGTCAATATGAGCGATGATGCCGAACAAGAGTATTTCAGTGATGGCATCAGCGAAGAAATCATCAACATGCTTGCACAAGTACCAAAGCTAACAGTGATGGCACGCACCTCATCGTTTGCCTTTAAGGGCAAAAACATGGATCTAAAGTTAATTGGCGAACAACTGAATGTTGGTTATCTCCTGGAAGGTAGTGTGCGACGCTCTGGCAATACACTCCGTATCACTGCGCAGCTTATTGATGTAGCAACTGGCGCCCACCTATATTCCGAAAAATTCGATCGTGAAGTGGAAGATGTTTTTGACATCCAGGATGAGATTTCACAGAATATCCTCAGTGCTGTTAAAATAAAATTATTGGGTGAGGAAAAAGAAGCTGTCTTTAAAAAATATACTGATAATACTGATGCTTACGAATTGTATCTTGAAGCTCTTTTTCATGTCAATAAATTCACTCCTGACGGCTTCCTCAAGGCTATTGAATTATTTGATAAAGCCATAGCCATAGATCCTAATTACGCCATTGCTTATTCTGGAAAAGCGTTTTCCTATATGAATTTAAGAGATTTTGATTGGCTGCCTTCAGATGAAAGTAAATCACAAGCAATTGAGGCTGCCGAGAAGTCTCTTGAATTAGATAACCAAATTGCTGATGGTCATCTTGCCGTTGGTAGGATAAAATTACACTGGGACTGGAATGTAAGAGATGCAAACGCGGCGTTTAAAAAAGCACTTGATATCAATCCTAATAGTGCGGAAATTCATGTGCAACTAGCATTCTGTTTAGTACTATATGGACGACATGAAGAAGCTATAAAACATGCCGAAATCGCCAAAAGCTTGGACCCGCTTTCAATACTCAATCTTGTGTATACTAACTTCATATATTATTTTGTCTTAGATTCTAAGTCACTATTGGCTAATGGGGAAAAAATGGTTGCCCTTGAACCAAACTTTTTTTCGGGCCATTATTGGATTGGAACTGCGTATACATTATTGGAAAAATTTGACGAGGCAATTCCGGAATTAGAATTAAGTGTACGACAAAACCCCGGTCCTTTAACCTTAAACAACCTTGGATTCGCATATGCAGAAATGGGAGATACATTAAAGGTTAGAGAGGTGATAAAAAAAATAGAAGCAATTGAGGGAATTGAAGAGGGAGGAAGTTATTATTTAGGAAGTCTCTATGCCCTGATTGGAGAACTGGATACTGCCTACTATTATTTTGAAAAAGCTGTTCAAAATCGCGAAAATGCAATGGTTTTTTTAAAACAACAATTTAGTCTTATATCACCAGAAATAGAAAATGATCCAAGAATGGCTAAGCTTCTTGATAAAATGAATGTAATTTATTAAGGTATAAATTATTTCCAATAACCAATTTAAATTGACTATTTTCAAAGAAATAAACCAACCAACCAACCAACTATTATTCTTATGAAACACGTTGCAACCACCTTTTTGAGCACATTATTTCTGTGTGCCTGGTCATCGGCACTCATAGCGCAAACTACCATCTCAGGAACTATTACCGATGGAAGTACACAAGAAGTACTTGAGGATGTCAATATTATTGTCATTGGAACCGCACAGGGCACTATAACCGATAGTGACGGAAAATACTCCATAAGAGTAGAACAAATACCTCCCTTTACGGTAAGCTTCTCTTATTTAGGGTATAGAACAGAAGAAATTGTAGTCAATGAAAACAATACCACCATTGATCTGGCTATGCAGAGAGAATCAATGTTTGGGCTGGAAACTATAGTCTCCGCTTCACGCTTGAGACAACGCATTCTCAAGTCCCCGGTGAGTATTGAAAAAATGAACCTCCAATTCATCCAACAGACAGCCACAGCAGATTATTATGATGCCTTAGCTAACTTTAAGGGTGTTCAAGTTACCAACTCCGGCCTAAATTTAACTTCAGTAAATACACGTGGCTTTGCCGATGCCATTAATTCGCGTTTTGTACAGATTGTAGACGGCATGGACACTGCAGATCCTACATTAAATGCCAACCTTGGCTCCATACTCGGTTTGGGAGAACTCGATATAGAAAGCCTCGAATTGTTGCCCGGCGCAGCCTCTGCCTTATATGGCCCAAATGCTTTTAATGGAATAATGATCATGAAGAGTAAAAGCCCCTTTGAGTATCAGGGATTAAGCCTGATGACCAGGGTAGGATTTACCAATTCGAACGCAGGAGGTTCAAATCCTATGGGTATCTACAGTTTGCGTTATGCCAAGGCCTTTAATGATAAAATCGCATTTAAAGTCAACTTTTTCTATCTGGGAGCCGAAGACTGGACAGCAAATGACTACACCACCGATCGAAATAATCCGGATTCAGCAACCGATTTAAGCAATGACCCCAATTTTGACGGTCTTAACCTTTATGGTGATGAAATTCCGCTTCCTATCAATTCTTTTGGAATTGGCACTATTAGAAGAACTGGTATACAGGAAGAAACATTACTCGATAATAATGATGCACGCACGCAGAAGGCAGATGTGGCGGTTCACTACAAGATCAAGGAAGACATGGAGCTCATTGGCCTCTATCGTTACGCAGGAGGCCGCAGTATCGGTCAGGGGCTAACAAGACTTGCTTACAGAGATTTTTCTACCCAATTTGGTAAACTCGAATTGAAAAGTGATAATTTTTTTGTCAGGAGTTATATAAGTTGGAGTAATGTTGATGATACGTATGATATCGGTACTTTAGGAGCTTTAGTAAATGAACGGTTTAATCCATCACAGCGTCCGGACGGCAGTGGCTGGATTGAAGATTATGTATTGGCAAATCTCGGTGCTATACCAGGGGTTACCCCAAATGACCCGTCTGCCGCCAGGACATATGCAGACCGTTTTATGATAGATCCTATTACAGGGCAATATGTACAAGGCTTCCAGGACGTGGTGAGTGAAATTAGATCTATAGATTATCAAGGAAATCCTCCGGGAGCTTCATTATTTCAGGATTCTTACATATGGAACTCCGAACTTTATTATAATTTTAAAACCATAGATTGGGCAAAAATTATAGCAGGAGGTAACTTCCGGCAATATAACTTATTTAGCAAAGCCACCACTTTTGATGAGGCTCCGGTGGACCCTGATAACCCGGAAAGAATTTTAACCAGTAATTATGGGGTCTACACACAGATCTCCAAAACCCTTGCAGAAAAATTTGAAGTATCAGCATCTATAAGATATGACAATATGGATGATTTTGAAGGACGCTTTACGCCCCGTTTATCTTTGGTGTATTCTCCGGACCGGAACAATAATGTACGGGTTAACTATCAGACAGGCTTCCGTTTTCCGGATATGATTGCGCAGTTTATCTATTTCCCCACACCTAATGGAATTGTTCTAGGTGGGGTGCCTTCAATTGCCTCACGTTATAACGTTTATAACGGAGGCTCCTGGACGCAGGCTTCGTATAACGATTTTATAACCCAGGGAGGCACAATCGATCCAACAACAGGAACCGTTACATCCAATCCTGGCAATGTATCGCTTGAAACCCTTGATGCACCTTATGTGAAGCCTGAAGAATTAACGTCATTTGAAATAGGGTATAATAGTATTATTGGCGGCAACTTATTAATTGATCTAAATTATTACCACACCTCCTATACCAACTTTCTAGGCAATGTAAGCGCCATAAACAAAGTTTCAACCACCCACCAGGGACAACAAATTGACGCAGGAACATTATGGTTGCTAAATGCGAATTCACCCTCTAAAGTAGAATCGGATGGATTTGGATTGGGCCTAACCTACAACTTGCCAAATAATTTTGTGCTTACCGGGAATTACACCTATACTACTTTTTCAGGCGATCAGCCACCAGGATTTCTCACCCAGTTTAATACACCAAGAAACCGCTATAATCTGGGTCTTGGAAATACGGAAGTGACTAAACATTTAGGATTTAATGTCAATTTCAGCTACCAGGATGCTTTTTTGTGGGAATCTCAATTTGGGGTTGGAACCATTTCTTCCTATGCTTTAGTAAATGCACAAGTAAATTACACCTTACCTTCACTTAAAACCATTATTAAAATTGGGGGCACCAACATTGGAGGAAGCGATTATCGCACTAATTTAGGTTCTTCCTTTATTGGGCAAACGTATTATGTATCACTTATTTTTGACGAATTATTGAGATAAGCCTCAAATAGATTGAATGGAGTATAAAAAATCCCCGAAAATCGTCAGATCTTCGGGGATTTTAAATCTATTTTGAAGGCCGGTACCAGTAGTTTTCTTTACTGCGAAGCAGTTTTAGGTAAGCGTACCCCCTGCGTTAGGATATAGACTCCCATAAGTACAAGCCATATGGCTTTTACATGGAATACAGGTTTGTAAATTTCCCAGTGCTCTGGTATCCCCATGATGATACCCATGGCCGCCAAGCCCAATAGCGCCGTAAACCAGCCGAGCCATACATTGACAATTCTCCATTTCACCAAGCCAAGACCCAGCAAGACCAAACCAACACCCGAAAATACACGTCCAAAGCGAACAAAGCAGGTAACGTATTGGTTCGTAAACAGAATATTGTTCATGAATTCCTCTATTTCTACCGCTGTCATTCCTGCTGTTTGGCCTACACCCCAGGCGCCAAAGTTATAGTAGAAGGCGGAGGCTATGGCCAGGGTCATGGATCCTGCAATGACCATCCCGGCACCGGGCACTATGACCACCCTATAAGGTTTCTCGAAGGTAGAGGCCATAAGTGCAAAAATGGCAATGGCCATGATGACCCATCCAAATATATGGACGCGGAACATCCAGATCCAATACCAGACATCTTCCCCTATGGGACCAAAATCGGAGGCCGCAAGGTATTCACCAATATGATGTGGGGACAGAGCCCAACCACCCCATAAAAATAGCGCAGCCACTAAAAAGGCCCAACCTGTAAATTTAGTTTCGAAATCTTTTTTCATCGTTACGTTTATTAATTAGTAATGTATATCGTACTAAAAAGCGAAATATAGGTTGAATAAACAGGGCATTGCGTAACATTTGTTACACAGGGCATATCAAATCGTGATTACTGCTATCTGAATTGAGGGTACTGGAGGAAACAAGGGAAGGTGGTCAACGGTTTAATTTACCTTGTATCCCGCAACTTTTTTATTAGTTTTAGAGGACAAAAAAACAGCGTATTATGAAAAAGCTTTTCACCTCATTCTTCCTGATGCTGATAACATTGCCAATTTGCGCTCAGGACAGGCTTACCGGGGAAACCTTTACAACCCGATCTGAAATACTGGCTCGCAACGGCATGGCCGCTACCAGTCAGCCATTGGCTACACAGGTGGCTCTGGATATCCTAAAAAATGGAGGGAGTGCCATGGATGCAGCCATCGCTGCAAACGCGGTACTGGGCCTTGTAGAACCTGCCAGTTGTGGCATTGGTGGTGATATCTTTGCCATAATTTGGGATGCCAAAGCACAAAAATTGTATGGATTTAATGGGAGTGGGAGGGCGCCGAAATCACTTACCATCGATTATTTCATGGAGCGTGACATGCGATATGTGCCCCTTCACGGACCATTGCCTGTATCTGTTCCGGGTTGTGTGGATGGCTGGTTTTCAATGCATCAAAAATTTGGCAAATTGCCTATGTCAGCCCTATTACAACCTGCCATAAATTACGGGCGTGAAGGTTTTCCTGTGTCTGAAGTCATTGCTTATGAAATGGCCAGTAATTATGAGGGTATGGAGAACCAACCAGGTTTTGCTGACACCTACTTACCCAATGGAAAACCTCCTGTGAAAGGAGAGGTCTTTAAAAACCCAGGTCTGGCCAACACCTATGAACTGATAGCCAAGGGAGGTAGAGACGCGTTTTACAAAGGGGCTATTGCGCGTACCATCAATCGTTTTATGAAAAAGCATGAAGGTTTTTTATCATATGAGGACCTTGCCAGCCATACGTCTAATTGGGTGGAGCCAGTAACTACCAATTACCGTGGGTATGATGTCTGGGAACTACCTCCAAACGGACAGGGCACGGCAGCATTACAAATGTTGAATATTTTAGAGGGCTTTGATATTGCCTCCATGGGGTTTGGTAGTCCGGAATACCTCCATGTACTTACCGAAGCCAAAAAGCTGGCTTTTGAGGACCGGGCCAAATTCTATGCGGATCCTGAATTTAGCAAGATCCCACTGTCAGAACTCTTATCTAAGGAATATGCAAAACAACGGCGGGAATTGATCGATTTGGATAAAGCAGCACGGTCTTATGCCGCAGGGGATCTGGAGATTGAACTTGGCAATACTACCTATTTAACGGTGGCGGATAAAGAAGGAAACATGGTGTCTCTCATACAGAGTATCTATTCAGAATTTGCTTCCGGAATGGTACCGGATGGCTTGGGTTTTGTCTTACAGAACCGGGGACAGATGTTCAATGTGCAGGATAAAAACCACGCCAATGCGCTAGAACCGGGGAAAAGACCTTTCCATACCATCATTCCTGCCTTTATTACCAAAGATGGAAAACCACATGTAAGTTTTGGTCTTATGGGGGGAGCGGTACAACCCCAGGGTCATGCCCAGGTGGTAGTGAATATGATCGATTTTGGGATGAATCTGCAGGAAGCAGGTGATGCCCCCCGCATGCGCCATACGGGGAGTTCCCAGCCTACTGGCTCCGTTATGACCAATGGGGGTACACTTAATCTGGAAAGCGGATTCGATTCCAAAACCATCAGGGAACTCCGCAAGAAAGGGCACCGAATCTCATTTTCTGTGGGTATTTATGGGGGTTACCAGGCCATTGGGGTTGATCTGGAAAGCAAGGTGTATGCCGGGGCCTCTGAATCTCGCAAAGACGGGCAGGCTGCTGGCTATTAGAGAACTATATGTCCTTACTTATGGCAAAGTGTATCCATTAGACGTAAGAGGCAGTTTAAGGTATTATATGTCTGATGACTGACTTTTATGGATGTAATTAACGTTTAATTATGTTCTAATTTTAGTTTTCAACTCCCGATAAAAATGTATCTAAAATATCCTTATCCGGAAGATTTAGGGGATATAGTGCTATTTTAGTTGACATATAACAAGTTGGCAATAATTAAATAATTTATTTTGTTGAATAAAATACTCTAAAAACTAAACATTTATAAATTTTTTATTTATTTTTAAAATCTTAATTAAACTTTTTAAAACATGAAAAAAATATTT
>JAHEHU010000122.1 GCA_024639765.1 Eudoraea sp. | reverse complement strand
ATTGGAATCCAAATCCAAAACCAATGGCTGAATTTTTGTTCTTAAGAAGTGGTCGGGACAAGACGTACCCATTGGTGCCAGCCTTTCCAAATCATTACTGTTGATGTATTCCATCACTACAGCGGTATCGGTAAAATGGCCTATCATTCTTGCTTCGGAAGAACAAAGTCCTCGAAGTATGGGCATTAAACAGGCGGCTTTAACTTTACGTTCTTCCTCAGGGAGTGATTGAATTTTTTCCCCGCCGAAAACACTGCCTTTTTCCTTTATCCTTTTTTCGATAAACTCCGAGGCCATTTCAATGACCTCCAAACTATTCATATAACACTCGTAGGAGGTATCTCCCCAAGTGAAAAGTCCGTGACTTCCCAAAACAATTCCTCGAATTCCCGGATTATCACTAAGGCATTTTTCGAGTTGTAATCCTAAATCAAATCCGGGCCGTTGCCAGGGTACCCATCCCATGGTGTCTCCCCAAATCTCCTGGGTTACTTTTTTGCTGTCCTCCGCCGCCGCAACAGCAATTAGGGCATCGGGATGAAGGTGGTCAATGTGTTTAAAAGGAAGGAGTCCGTGCAAAGGTGTATCAATTGAAGGTGCCTTACTATCCAAATCGTAGATACAATACTCAAAAAGCCCTACCATACGATCTTCATCATGCAAGCCCTTATAAACAATTTTCAGGTTTCGCAACCGCTCTGTATACAGACCAGCAATACCCGACTTGGTAAGGGTGCCTATATCACCACCGGAACCCTTGATCCACATTACTTCTACCTCTTCGTCGGTCAACGGGTCCTTCTCCATGGTCTTGCAACTGGTATTGCCCCCGCCGTAATTAGTGATCCGAAGATCGCTCCCTAATATATTGGAGCGATATAGAAATAGGGCCACCTGGTCGTCGCCCAAGGATGCTGCCTTATGCTCATCCCATAAATAATTTACATAGTTAAAGGTTTTGGTCTTCATTCGTTTTTTTTTACTAACATTATAATACCAAAGGTAAATACTGGCAATGGTAATAGTGTTCTGTACTGTTAGGTAGTCAATTTAAATTTAAAACTAATTATGTTATCCTTAATTACCATATATGAACATTCTAAAGTGCCTAAATACAGGCAGATCATTAATTCCATATTGAATGCCATTGAAAATAAGGAAATATCGCTGAACGACAAATTGCCTTCTGTCAATCAGCTTTTAATCGAATTTGATATTTCCAGGGATACCATTGTACGTGCCTATGAAGAATTAAAGCAGAGAAAAATAATTGAATCTGTTCCAGGAAAGGGATATTACATAAAGAATGACCGGCTTACCCTAAAGGCAAAAGTTTTTTTGCTATTCAATAAATTAAGTCCTCATAAAAAGACTATTTATGATTCCTTCTCTAAAACCATGGGAGACAATGCAACCATCGATTTTTTTATATATGATAACAATTACAGACATTTTAAGCAACTCATACTCTCTGGCAAGTCGAGGGATTATTCGCATTATGTCATCATACCTCACTTTGAAGAGGGTGGAAATGATTTAGTGAGTTTTATTCAGGAACATATCCAATCGGAAAAATTAATCGTTCTTGACAAAAAGATAGAAGAACTGGGAAGTAATACAAGAATGGTTTATCAAGACTTCGAACAAGATATTTACAACGCCCTTTCAGAGCTAAACCCTTTTATTAAGAAATACAAAAAACTAAATTTGTTATTCGGTCAAAACAGTTATCAGCCCAAAGAAATTAAAAAGGGTTTTATGCGTTTTTGCGGTGAATATGCCTATGATTTTGAAGTCATCGGCAATATGGCAAACCAGGAAATAGCTAGTGGCACTGTTTATATTAACTTGAAAGAGGACGATTTGGTAATCTTAATTAAAAAAATTAAAAACACAACTCTTAAATTAGGAAAGGATGTTGGGATTATATCCTATAACGATACTATTATCAAAGAAGTTTTGTTGGAAGGAATTACTGTTATCTCTACTGATTTTAAAAAGTTGGGTGAGCAAGCGGCTCACATAATTCTAGACAATAAAAGGCAACGATACAGTAATCCTTTTTATGTCATCCATCGAAAGTCACTCTAAGGTATTGAATTTTTCTGTCCGGTGTTTTTGATAGGTTCCAAACAGTACAGAACGGTTATTCGACGTACTTTTAATAATCTTGTAACCATTGAAATCGCTCTATTTTAAAATTGAATTAAAATGAAACCAAACTTTTTTTCAAAATTTATAGTAACATCATTGTTTCTCTTTATGGTTTTTAACCCGGGATCTGCAAGGGGGCAATCGTTTGTCAGGCAGTTGAAAGTGGAATATCAAGAAACCCCTTTAGGTATTGATATTTCAACTCCTCGTTTCAGCTGGCAAATGGAATCTAATGTAAATGAACGCGGCCAACACCAAACCGCTTATCAAATTAAAGTAGTTGATGAGGCTGATAAAATGGTCTGGGATTCCAAAAAACTGGAAAGTGACATTTCCCTGGCCATTCCATATTCTGGAGAAGAATTAAAACCTTTTACGCGATACTCCTGGGAAGTAACGGTTTGGGATGAAGAGGGAAAATTGAGTAAAAATTCTTCATGGTTCGAGACGGGTTTACTAGATGATAACCCCAAATCAGGCAGATGGAACAATGCTCAGTGGATTGGCGGAGGCGATGAAGATATGGTATTGTACTCGCACTACCTGTCAGTATTCAAGCTGGAATATACCCTTCAGCTTGATAAAGAAACAAAAAGCACCAAAGCCTCTTTTGTTTTTGGGGGCAATGACCGGAGGCTGATGGATCGGGACAAAAATATACAAGGCGTTGAAAACAAAAAGAACCAGAGCTACATTCGTTTTGAACTAGACATTTCAATTATCGATGGCTCCGAAAAAGGAATGGCAAAATTCAATGTGTACCGTATTGGGTATAATCCTGAAGATTCTGATGATAGACCTTTTCGAACATATAATATCCCTTTAAGCCTTATTAACGAGGCCAATAAATATGAAAGGCACACTTTTTTTTCTGAATGTAATTTTGGGCTGTTTCAAGTCTTTTTGAACGACATGTCTGAGAAAAATAAAATATCCGGAAACGACGATAAAAGGCCCGCGCCATATGGTAGAGTAGGTTTTAATTTGAACCCTGTAGGTATGGGGAACGACTATATCAGTTTTCCCATGGTAGCGGATATTGGTTTCTATGTAGAACAAGGTCAGAAAGCCCAATTTTCGGATCTCCAAATTCGAAATTACAGGCAACCTTCCAATAATCTATTTTCTGAAAATTTAGAATCTGATGAGAACTATCAAGGTATTTATAAAGATGCTTTGAAAGATGAAGCGAACTTTTCTGTTTCCAATGGAACTTTTCAAATAGAAGGAGGTGAGAAGGGAACATTGGTTATGGCAGATCCCAGCAGGAATGCAACTCCGATGTTGCGCACTGAATTTAAAGCTAGTGACAAACAGGTTTCAAAAGCCCGGTTATACGTCACTGCCAGAGGGATTTATGAAATGTATCTCAATGGTAAACGCGTGGGTGAGGATTATTTCAATCCCGGGCTAACCCAATACAATAAGACCCAGATGTACCAGACCTATGATGTTACTGAACAATTAGTGGCTGGGGAGGACAATACCTTGGGAGCCTGGTTGAGCGAAGGTTGGTGGAGTGGCAACATTACCTATAGAGGTGAAAACTGGAATTTTTTCGGTGATCGACAGTCACTGCTGGCGCAATTGGTCATTAGCTATGCAGATGGCACGGAACAAGTGATTACGACAAACGATACGGATTGGAAATTATTTACCAATGGTCCTATTCGCTATGGTAGTTTTTTTCAGGGAGAAGTCCATGATGCCACTAAAGAAAACAAAATAGAGGGCTGGGCCAGGGCAGGATATAATGATAAAGCGTGGAAAGCCGCTGCAGAAGTATCGCTTGCAAGAACGATTTACCAAAACAATGATTTCAACTACGACGATTTAAAACTGATGGGGCAAAGAGGGGAAAGTCCGTCTGTGGTAAAAAGTATAGTTCCGATTGGTATGGAGGAAGTCCGTCCCGGGGTTTTTGTATACGATATGGGTCAGAATATGGTTGGTTTTCCAGAAATAAAACTTCCTGATGGGAAAGCTGGGGACACTATTACCTTGCGCTATGCCGAAGTAAAATATCCCGATCTTTCTGAATATGAGAGGAATACGGGGATGGTGATGCTCGAAAACATTCGTGCCGCATTGACCCAGGATGTATATATTCGAAAAGGGGTTGAAGAAACGATTCGTCCCAGATTTACCTTTCATGGCTTTCGATTTTTGGAAGTTACGGGTATTGATTCTGCAATACCCTTGGAAAATATAGAAGGAAAAGTTATCAGTTCCATTAAGAATTTGGCATCGAGTTATGAGACCTCTAACGAACTTGTCAATAAACTATGGAATAATATTACGTGGTCGTTGCGCGGAAACTTTTTGTCTATACCTACTGATACCCCCGCACGAAACGAGCGTATGGGTTGGAGCGGCGATATCAATGTTTTTTCAAAAGCCTCTACCTATTTGGCCGATGTAGGTCCGTTTCTGAACAGACATTTGTTGGCAATGCGGGACATTCAGGGAGCCGATGGAAGATTTACCGATGTCGCTCCGGTTGGTGGGGGTTTCGGTGGAACTCTTTGGGGTAGTGCGGGCATCATCGTTCCCTGGGAAGTGTACCAGCAATACGGAGATTTGGAACTGTTGCGTGAACATTATGATGCAATGAAACGTTATGTGGAATTCCTGAACTCTAAAATCGATCCTGAGACGGGAGTTTTGAACGAAGGCCCGTTAGGTGATTGGTTGAGTCCCGAAGGCTATAAAAATGAGGATACCGAGCTTTGGGCGGTTTACCATTTGTACGATTTAGAAATCCTGGCGAAGACCGCTCGTCTTTTAGGCAAAACCGAAGATACCATTAACTTTGAAAACCAGTATCGGGAGCGAAAAACATTTTTTAATAAGACCTATATAGATTACAATACTGGAAAAACCCTTCATTTGGGTAATCAGGCCATGCGTTTTGGCCCGCCAATTCCGGAAGAGAAAAGGAAGAAAGCCGGCGATTTTGTGGATACCCAGGCATCTTATGCTATTCCCCTGGATTTTGATGTACTCGATGAAAACAACAAACCCAAGGCAATCAAGAATTTGACATTAAGCATAGAACGTAAAAATGAGGACGAACTTGGTGCCACGCGCCCGGAGTATTCCCTAATGACCGGGTTTATTGGTACGGCCTCCTTGAACCACGCCTTGTCCGAAAACGGGAAGGATGAAATTGCCTATCGTTTGTTGCAACAGACATCTTATCCTTCTTGGCTCTATTCTGTAAAGAACGGGGCGACAACCATTTGGGAACGCCTGAATTCCTATACGGTGGAAAACGGTTTTGGTGGAAATAATAGTATGAATTCCTTTAACCACTATTCCTTTGGAGCGGTAGCTGCCTGGATGTACAATTACTCCTTGGGTATACAGCGCGACCCAGAGCATCCTGCATTCAAGCATTTCATTTTACAACCCACACCCGATCCGGACAAAAACATGAAATTTGCTAAAGGTTATTATGACAGTATGTACGGACGGATAAAAAGCCAATGGAAATGGGAAAAAGATGGTTGGACCTATCATACAACCGTTCCGGCAAACACTACCGCGACATTATTTTTAAAAGCAAAAGATTTAAAAAATGTTTTAGAAAGCGACAGTAAACTTAAAAAATCTGAAGGCATACAAATTATGCCTTCGTCAGATGGAAAAGTAGTTTTAAAACTAGACTCCGGTACGTATAGTTTTAAAATAAACGAATAGGGATTGTGACCAATAATTTATATTGAGCATTAAAAGAAATAAAAAATGAATAACAAATATCTCAAGATTTTCTCAATCCTATTTGTTGTCTTTGGTCTGTATCCAGTGCGTGCCCAGGAAACCACATTGGTAGTCGATCTAGGCAATTCAATTGCCAAGATTCAGCCTACCATGTACGGGATCTTTTTCGAAGACATAAATTTTGCTGCTGATGGCGGATTGTATGCAGAAATGATAAAGAATCGATCTTTTGAATTTCCTGATCCATTGATGGGTTGGCTTCAACCCAATAGTCTAAAATACACCCTCAACAACAAATCCGGAATTGCCCATGTGA
>JAHEHU010000007.1 GCA_024639765.1 Eudoraea sp. | reverse complement strand
TCCGACTTTTTCCAGAATTCTGCATCAACAGTATTTCTTCCGATAGGGATGTAGTCCCAGTTCATACCATTGATCATAAAATCTTCGCCATTGACAACCAATTTCATTCCTTTCTCATCTTGCACAACAGATACCTGATCTGCCTGAGCATAGATGCCAAGTGTAAATAAGAAAAGTAGTGCTCTCAGTAGATAATTCTTCATAATGCTGTGTAGTTTAAATTGATCTGTTACGTAAAAGGCCGATTATTGAGAGGGCTGTTATTCCTTGATAGTATCAGTAAGTCTCAATAATTTATTTTTTGGTCAAACGACTGAAAAAAGACCAATCCGCTTGGTCCCCCTATTTACCAACCGTTAAACTTATCCCAATAATTTATTAAATCCATAATTTTTGCCCCTACAAAAAGTATACATGATAATTTTACAGGCCTTTTTGTATGAATTTGCTAATATAGCTTTATTTTACGGGGTTTCGCGAGCTATCGTGCTATTCCTTCTTATTTGCTGAAATATGTACTTGTATAGGTATTGTTGAGGTGTCTGATACGAAATGTTGAGGTGGTTAAAGGGTAAGTATGTAGTTTACCAGGTTATCATCGGGTTTTAAGTTCATCTTTTTCCTGAGTCGGTATCGCCTGATCTCAATACTGCGGGCCGATATATGCAGTAAAGGTGCAATTTCTTTGGATGACAAATTTAAACGCAGGTAGGCACAAAGTTTAATGTCATTAGGCGTTAAGTTTGGATGGGCCTTCTCCAGATTCTTTAGAAATTCCCTGTCAGCATTATCAAAGGCCTCTTTAAACATTTCCCAATCATCGTTCTGTTTGAGACTTTTATCAATGAGGTTCACAATTGGCTTTATATTTTCTTTATCCTCCACACTAGCCAGGAGCTGATCTTTAACCCTATACAACAATTCATTCTTTTTAATGATACTCATGGTTGATGCGGCCAGTTCATTGCTCTTACTTTTGAAATCCTTCTCGAGCTGCATATTCTTGATCTTGATTATTTCTTTTTCATTCTGTGCTTTGGCAAGCGCCATACTGCGCTCATTTCTTTTTATTAGTCTTTCCTGGCGCTTTTGGTAGTATCCCCTATAGGCCCTGTGAACAAAGATGGATACAATCATCATTCCTAAGAGATACAAGCCAATTAATCCGTTAGACAAATACCATGGCCTATTGATATTGAAAGAATATGAAGCTATATTTTCCGAGAGGTCCTCACCTACTCTGGCTCTTACCTTAAATGTATACTTGCCGGCCGGAAGGTTTTCAAATGTTACCATGGATTCCTCGGACCATTCACTCCAGTTGTTATAGATCCCTGTAAGCTGAAATTGATAGCTGGGTTTTAAATAGGTGCTGTAAACTGTTGAATAATAATTAATTTCCAGATTATTTTGGTCATTTTTTAATTCTCCTATTGCATTTGGATCAAGTTGATTCCATGTATTACTGTCAGCATTTTTCGCTTTAAAAAGAATACTTCCAATAGCTACTTCAATTTCTTTCTTCTTTATTTGTTGAATATCAACACTAATGAATCCGGTGCTGGTGCCAATTAAAAACGCATCTTCCTTCTTGAGAAAAGAAACGCTCTCATATCCTACTACAGCACTCCGCATCTTTTCGGATAGCGGAATAGACGCTATCCTTGGGATATTAGTTACGCTACCCTCAGCAAGGATATTGATCCTGGATTTGCTGAATATCCAAAGGTATTTATTACCGGAATCCACAATCATCTTACCCGAAATATAGTCGTCTTCGGTGTAAACCTTACTAAGGAGGCTATCTCTTAAGAATTGTTGAGATGTGCTATGGTATTTATAAACCCCTTTTTTGTAAGCGAACAACAGCGCATCCTTGTATTTAACCAGTCCGGAGTTGGATCCTCGCAGCAACGTATCCGATCGTACTGTTTCTGCCTTTAATAATCCACTGTCTACCTTTATCCTAAACAGGCCCTTGTACTCATGATTTACGAAGATCTCATCATTATAGGATTCAAAATGTCTGGATGAAATATTGAATCCGCTGATCTTGTTCCTGAGTTGCCAACCGCTACCCGATTTTTCCAAAACATATAATCCGTCATAATTTCCCTGTAACATTAAATTGGGCTGCCCTTCTATTTCTTCTATTTTCCAGGTACCTGCTACATCGGCTATTCTACCAGCACCATCTTCGTCTATAAGAAAGGTGCCCTTATGATGCCCGCAGAAGAGGCTTCCACCAATGACCTTTAAAGACCAGACCTGTCCCTGGGTCCCTGCCATCAGTTTAAAATCGGTATCACTATTAATTTCCTTATAAAAAAGCCCCTGATTGGTCCCCAGGTACAGTATGTCATTTACTACTTCAGAGGCGTATACACTACCTGCAACACCTCTATTATCGCGGTAAACTCTAAAAGGAGACCTCATGTTAATGTAACTAATGCCGTTATCCAGGCCCAGCCACAAGTTGTTATCAACATCTTCATAAAGTGATAAGACGGTGTTGTTCCTTAACCCTTTTATCTGATCTATATGATACAACAGATCCCCATTTTGATCTAGCTGTATTATACCCTTAGAAATGGTTCCAATGGCAAAACTCCCATCCTGTAATTGAATTCCACTATAAACACTTGTCGTAGCCAACAAGCTGTTTGCGCTCCCACCCCATTTTACCAAAGACGAACCTTCTAATTTATAGATTCCATTATGACGGGTGAGAAATAATAATTCATCTTCATTTTGAAAGATATTGATTACCTCATCATTTTTGACCATGTCATCATCAAGGATAAGTACGTCCTCTCCATTCTCAATTTTATAAATCCCTTTATCCATCCTTTGAAAATAAAGGCCCTGTTTCAGATCAAAAATTTTCGGCAAGGATGTTTCCGACTCAATAATTTTGAATGAATCTTGCCGGTGATCATAAATGTAAATTCGTTTCAGTGACTGAAAAATAACATACTTGTCTACATCGAGAATATTCCAGAACTCTTCATCCGGAATGATCGAGTTATCTATTTTTTCAGATAATGAGGTGTAATGCAGCGCACCGAAGTCATCCTTCTCCCAATAGCCAAATTGCATATAGCTGCCGGTATATATCTTATCGTCAATTACCTTAACAGATCGCATTACGCTCTCATTGGGTGATCTATATAGTGACCACTGGGCGCCATTGAATTGAAGCAGTCCTTTACTATTCGCTATATAAAGAATTTTATCCGAAGCCTGTGAGATAGCCCAGTTCTGGTTCTCGGCGTTGTAATCTGAGGGGGTAAAATTTTGGATGGGGGGAAGTCCTTGAGCAATACAAGGAAGGCTCATAAAAAAACCGAGTAATAAGACAATGATCTTCAAGAAGACATGATTTTATCGGTTGATCTATTTCCTTTTACTTCATCTAAGGAATTAAATGTAACCTATTATTCTCTCAGACCAACTCAGCACTTAACCCAGCTTGAAGTAATTTGCTGCAACGGGGCTTTAGATCTACATATTCCCCGGTTTTAACGGTGCATTTACCATTGTAATGCACAATAAGCGAGCATTGTTCGGCTTGTTCAGGAGTATGATCACACACACTGATAAGGGTATCGATCACATGATCAAATGTATTCACGTCATCATTGAATAGTACGATCTCATGTTGTTTTACTGTTACCTCTTCCAGTAACAGTTCTTCTGAATATTTTTCTTTAGATCCCATAGCGAAGAATTTGTACTAATATACTAATTTTTCTGACTTCCAAGGGTGAAAGGCGTTTTTCTACAAAAGTACCGGCACCCTTCTTATAGCGCTCCTTTTTCCTGCCTTGTTAGAGCTATTTTTTTGAGTATTGCGTTGCTACCCACTTGTTTTTAATAGCTTTTTTAACAAATACAAGTCCGGCGTTCTTGCATGCTTCAGAAATAATGGACTCGTCCTCCAGATAGAATCCACTGAGGAACAAAGATCCTTGTGCAACCAAATGATCTGAATAGACCCCTATATCCTTTAGCAGAATATTCCTGTTGATATTAGCCAGGATACAGTCATATTTTTTATCCGGAATTACGCTGGCATCTCCCTCTATGATCGTTATATCTCCCTGTCCGTTACGTTCAGCATTTTCTATGGCATTGAGGTAACTCCAATGGTCTATGTCTATCCCATCAACGGAAGCAGCTCCCTTCATAGCCGCCAAAATAGCCAGTACCGCCGTTCCACAACCCATATCTAACACCTTCATGCCATGTACATTCGTATCTAACAGGAATTGCAGCATCATGTAGGTGGTTTCATGATGACCCGTACCAAAACTCATTTTTGGTTCTATGACAATATCGTATTGAACTTCTTTCTTCTCATGAAATGGTGCCCTAACCATGCATTTGGCACCTATCACTATAGGGTCGAAATGGGTTTCCCATTTTACGTTCCAGTTTTCCGGAGGTATTTCCCTGATCTGTTGAGTGATCTTACTGGAAGGATCTTGTAGAATACTGATTTGTTCTAACAGTTCCGTATGCCAATCTTCCTTCCTTATATAAGCATTGAGGCCTTTTTCTGTCTCTTCAAAACTTTCAAAGGGGTGTTCGCTCAATTGGGCTAACAGGATATCAGTACCGGGCACTTTTGGCGAAACCTCAAAACTACATTCAATATACACATGACTCATGTCTATTAAATTGCAGCAACAATAGCCGCAAAATCTTCGGCGTTCAGAGCCGCCCCACCAATGAGTCCACCATCTACATCTGGTTTAGAAAAAATCTCATTGGCATTCGCAGGTTTCACACTTCCACCGTATAAAATGGTCACCACCTGTGCGGTTTCCTGGTCATAGGCCTCAGCAATGGTCTTACGTATAAAGGCATGCATTTCCTGTGCTTGATCTGGTGAAGCGGTTTCACCTGTTCCAATAGCCCATACCGGCTCATACGCCAAAACAATTTTTTTCCATTGTGTTGTTTCTAAATGGAACAGACCATTCTTTAATTGGTTTTCAACTACCTTAAAATGATCCCCGGCCTTCCTATCTTGTAATTCTTCTCCAAAACAAAAGATCACCCGCATGTCTGCGTCCATAGCTGCATCTACCTTTTTGGCTAAAAGGGCATCATCTTCTCCAAAGTAGGCACGGCGTTCAGAATGTCCCAGGATAACGGTTTCAATACCGATAGACTGCAACATATTGGAAGAAATTTCGCCGGTGTATGCCCCACTTTGCGCAAAATGCATGTTTTGGGCAACTACCTCAACAGATGATCCTGCCATTTGCTTTACCGCTAGTGCCAAATTTACAAAGGTAGGGGCTACCATCACCTCCGCTGTGGTGTTTGGCAACGTTCCCGTTAGTTGGGTTAGCAGGTCTGCCGTTTCACTGCTATTCTTATTCATCTTCCAGTTCCCTGCAACTATTTTTTTTCTCATCTTGTTTGTTTTATTGATGGTCAATTATTGAATATAAGTTCATCCAGGTCATTATAATGAACCTTTTGATTAATAACCCCCCGTTGTAATACCAGCACTCCCGGATTAGACCTTACAATTGTTTTTAAGGTGGTCTCATCTGTAAAATAAAAAGAAAAATCTAATTTGAATTCATTGATCACCTTTGAACTCCACTCCTCATTGGAAGCAGACATTGCTATGACCTTAAACCCACTGGCAATGGCTTCATCTGTTACCTTTTTTAGCTCATCATATACTTTAAAATTACTCTTTGCCAGGTCATAGGCAATCACCATGACAAGATTTTCTTCCCGGAGTAATGTTGCAGACATGTCCTCCCCATTCTGTTCAATGGTAAAATCGTGAATGGGGGGTTCGTAGCCCTTTTGGATCTCCGTAGTCTCCACCCCTATAAACTCTCCGTCTACAGTTGGGTATTCCCCATTAGTTACAATGGTAGTCTCTTCACCTTGTATGTTGAACGTCCAGGCATATTCAAATATGGCCTTAGGGGCATCCTCGGGCACTACCATACCTTCTGGAATACTTGCTCCAATTTTATACGGTCTGAAATCGATCCATGGTAAATGGTTGATCACATAATTTACAAACAAGCCGCAAAGAAACAGCGAAATGACCATAATGATCCTTGATGTCCTTGCAGCAAAGAGCGGTTTTATGAATCGCTCTCCCAGTAAAAGGATCATAATAAAGACGAGCAATATAACGTCCTTGGTAAACGATTCCCAGGGCGTTAGTTTAACCGCATCGCCAAAACACCCACAATCTGTGACCTTATTGAAATAGGCAGAATAAAAGGTAAGGAAGGTAAAGAACACGATCATTGCCAAAAGACTCCATATGGTTATCTTTCGCTGGTAACCCAATAAAAGTAACACGCCAAGTAAGACCTCCAGTATCACAAGGATTATAGCCAGGGCCAGGGCATACGGCATTAAGAATCCCAGATCTAATACGCCCGGACTAAAATACTCTTCCAGTTTAAAAGAAAAGCCCACAGGGTCGTTCAACTTTATAAGACCCGAGATAATGAAAAGTATCCCAACAAATATTCTCGATATGGCTACAATGATCTTCATAATTCTAAATGTATGATCAGGAGTTTTCTTCTTCCAGATGGATCATAGCGAAAACTGCATAATTAATGATGTCCTGGTAGTTGGCACTAATTCCTTCACTGACCAATGTTACCCCTTTATTATCCTCTATCTGTTTAACACGTAGTAATTTTTGAAGGATCAGGTCTGTCAGAGAACTCACCCGCATCTCACGCCAGGCTTCCCCATAATCATGGTTTTTATCTTCCATAAGACTTTTGGTAGCCCCTGCGTATTGATCATATAGTACACTTGCCTCTTCTGTATTGAGATCTGGTTGCTCTGAAACTCCTTTTTCTATTTGAATAAGCGCCATGATAGCATAGTTGATGATCCCAATGAATTCAGATTTTTCATCTTCATCTACTTTACGTACCTCATTTTGCTGCAAACTTCGTATACGTTGCGCTTTGATAAAGATCTGATCTGTAAGTGAAGGGAGTCTGAGGATTCGCCAGGCACTACCGTAATCCTTCATTTTTTTTATGAACAATTCCCTACATCTCTGTATGATGGCATCGTATTGTTCTGAAGTTTGCTGCATATTCTTCTAATTTGCGTACATTTCGTACGAAATACTGTGGCCTCAAAGGTCGGAGTTTAATCTAAATCGGCAAAATGAATTCTGGCAGATAACGCCTGTTCCTATATGATGACGTTAAATTGCAAAGGAAGTCTTATTGATCTGCAAAAACCCAAGGTAATGGGTGTCCTGAACCTTACCCCAGATTCGTTTTATGATGGTGGGAAATACAAGGACGAAAAAAGCATCCTAACCCAGACCGAAAAAATGCTGACCGAAGGAGCCTCCTTTATAGATGTTGGGGCCTATAGTTCTCGTCCCGGAGCAGACCATATTTCAGTTGATGAAGAGCTCCAAAGGATAACTCCGGTGGTGTCTTTATTAGTGGACCATTTTCCCAACATCGTTCTCAGTATTGATACCTTCAGAAGCCGGGTTGCACAGCAGTGTATAGCGCATGGAGCAGCCCTGATCAACGATATTTCCGCAGGGGTATTAGATCCGCAAATGATGGAAACGGTTGCCAAAGGTAAGGTTCCATATATCATGATGCATATGCAGGGAAGCCCGCAGACCATGAAAAACCTAAATACCTATACTGATCTCCTGGAGGATATTTGCTTTTATTTTTCAGAAAAAATAGCAGCTGCACGGGCACTTGGAATACACGACATTGTTATTGACCCCGGTTTTGGTTTTGCCAAGAACATTACTCAAAACTATGAATTGCTTCAAAAATTCGATTTACTGAGAACCTTTGAAGTGCCTTTGTTGGCCGGACTAAGCAGAAAGTCGATGATCTATAAGGTATTGGGTAAAACCCCGGAGGAAGCACTTAATGGTACTACAGCATTACATATGGTGGCCCTGGAAAAAGGGGCCAGTATTCTCAGAGTTCACGATGTGAAGGAAGCAGTTGAGTGTGTCACCCTCTTTGAAAAATTAAGTGCACAAACAGAGTAGTCTATTATAGACTATTTTTTTCTAATTTTACAAAAACGCCCAGATTGGACTTTCTAAATTTCCTGGATTTTAAAATTACGGACCTCATAGACATCCTCCTTGTCGCTACTCTTCTCTATTACATCTACAAATTGGTTCGTGGTACTGCCGCAGTGAATATATTCCTTGGAATCGTTTTTGTATGGGCCTTTTGGAAACTTACCCAATTACTGGAAATGAAAATGATCAGTAGTGTTGTAGGAGGTTTTATGCAGGTGGGACTTATTGCATTGATCGTGGTCTTTCAACAGGAAATTAGAAAGTTCCTGCTAATGATAGGGTCCACTAATTTGGGTAACAAACGAACTTTTGCAAAACGCTTCAGTTTTCTTAAACAAGATGGGATCATCCCGGATCTAAAAGTTCCTGTGGTTCTGGAGGCGTGTGAAAAAATGGCAAAAAGCAGAACCGGAGCTATCCTGGTCATTGAGCGAAGTAATTCACTCGATTTTATAAAGTCGTCCGGAGATAGGATGAATGCTGAATTGAACCTCCCCATTTTGGAAAGTATATTCTTTAAGAATAGTCCGCTGCACGATGGCGCAGCCATTATCAGGGGGAACCGTATCATAGCTACCCGGGTTATTTTGCCTTTGTCACAAGAGCGAAATATTCCCCTTAGATTTGGACTCAGGCACAGAGCGGCCATTGGGATCACGGAAAAAACAGATGCCCTGGCCCTGGTGATCAGTGAAGAAACAGGAAGCATCTCTTACATCAAAAATGGCGAGTTTATAATGTATAAGGATTTTAGGGAATTAGAGGCGCTGTTAAAAAAAGATCTACAGTAAAATGAACTGCAAGAATTGCGAAACTCCACAACGAACCGACTTTAATTTTTGCCCCAACTGTGGGGCGAGAGCAGTTCAAAAGCGACTTACATTTAGAAACCTTATCTACGATATAACGGAGCGGTATTTCAATCTGGATAATAGGTTTATAAAAACAGTAGTACAGTTGTGCATTCGTCCTGAAGTGGTCATAGATTCCTATATACAAGGGGTGCGAAGAAGATTTTTAAGCCCTATAAGCCATATCGGGATTGCGTTGACACTTTCCGGGCTTCTTATTTTTGTAATGCAGAAAGTTATGACCGCTGACATGATTATGGATTATAGTGGTCAATTGTCGGCAGAAACGTCGGGTAAACTGTATGACGCCATATTTGACTATTCTTCTTTGTTGTTTGTGCTTTATATCCCTGTTTTTGCCTTGGCCGGTTATGTAACATTCAACCGAAAGGATTATTTACTATCTGAATATATTATAGCCTATATCTATATCATGGCCCAGTGGAGTATCGTTATTTTTCCCATATCATTAATAACGCTACTGGCCATTCCTTCGGCCTATATGACCCTTAGTTTTCCGTTGTTACTTGTAATGATACTGTATTGCATATTTGCAATGCAACGTATTCACAGATTCAATACGGGGGCGATGATCCTAAGATCGCTGATTTTTTTCTTGCTAGCCGTGATTGGATATTTTGGAATAGTCATCCTATTTTACATTGTCATGTTTATAACAGGGACATTCGAATTACAAGACTTTTTACCTCAGAAGTAAGAACAAAATCAGTGATTTTAGGCTACCTCCTCAGCCAGAAATTGAGCTTGGTATAGGTTGCTGTAGTATCCGCCTTTTTTAAGAAGTTCTTTATGGGTTCCTGTTTCCACGATCTGTCCGGCATCCATAACAATGATCTTATCTGCCTTTTTTACAGTAGCCAGACGGTGTGCAATAATGATAGACGTTCTGCCCTCAGTGATCTTATCCGTAGCTTTTTGTATGAGCTTCTCGGTATAGGTATCTACGGAGGACGTAGCTTCATCGAGGATCAAAATACTCGGATTGGTCACATAAGCCCTTAAAAAGGCGATCAGTTGTCGCTGCCCGCTGGAAAGCATAGTGCCCCTTTCTTTTACATTATAAGTATATCCTCCCGGTAGTGAACTAATGAATTCGTGAACGCCAATGCGCCTGGCTGCCTCTTCAATAGTGGCTACGGAAATATCAGCATCTTTCAGGGTAATATTATTGGCGATCGTATCCGCAAAAAGGAATACATCTTGTAAAACGATCGCAATATTCCGGCGAAGGGAAGACAAGCTATACTCTTTGATCTCCACATCATCTACCTTAATAGTTCCTGAATTTATTTCATAAAAACGATTCAGCAGATTTATAATGGTAGACTTGCCCGCTCCTGTAGCTCCAACAATGGCAACGGTTTCCCCTGCTTTCACCTCAAATGAAATACCGTGCAGGACCTCTTCGTCTTCCAGATAGCCAAAATGCACTTTTTCAAATTCAATCTGGCCACTTACATGCTCTTTCTGAAGGGTGCCATTATCCTCAATTCTGCTGTCTGTATCCAGTATTTTAAAGACCCTGTTGGCTGCTACCATGCCCATTTGAAGCGTGTTGAACTTATCTGCGATCTGACGTAGAGGTCGGAAAAGCATCTCTATATACAGGATAAAAGCAAAAATGGTTCCCGCAATATCAACATCAATATTGGCAATATTTTGCAGTCCGCCGTACCACACCACTAAACCTACTGCGATAGAGGATACAATTTCTGCTACAGGAAAGAAAAAGGAGTTATACCACACCGTTTTCAGCCAGGCATTCTGATGCTTTTCATTGATGCCTCTAAATTTTTCACTTTCAATTCTTTCCCTGGTGAATAGCTGTACGATCTTCATCCCGGTAAGACGTTCCTGAACAAATGAATTTAAATTAGAGACTTGAGCCCTTACTTCAATAAAGGCTACTTTCATAGCTTTTTGAAATAAGCGTGTAGCATAGAGGATCACCGGTAGAATGGCAAAAACCAATAAGGCAAGTTTCCAGTTCATCAAGAGCATTATGGTGGCTGCAGCAAACATTTTTAAAAGATCTGCGACGATCATAAAAAACCCCTGACTAAAGATCTCGCCTATCCGCTGCATATCGGCCACCGCCCTTGTTACCAAAATTCCTATAGATGAGTTGTCAAAATACTTCATCCTAAAGCCCAACATCCTTTTGAAAAGTGAGATGCGTACATCTTTGATAACAGATTCGCCCAACCAATTGGCATAATAATTAAAAAGCAACTGAAAAAGTACCTGCCCTAGCAAAACCCCTAACATAGCCAGAGAAAGCCAGAAGAGGGCATCCATATCCATTTTATTGATGGCATTATCAATGATGTTCCTTAAAATATAGGGGGTAAGTACGGCAAAACAGGTTAGCAGAATTGCAGATAGGGCAACTCCATAAAAGGTAAGACGGTAGGGTCTTGTCTGAGCAAGTAACCTCTTAAACAGTTTATAATCAAATGCTTTGCCTGTTTCTTTATCCATTAAGATCTAAAAGGGTCTTAGGGTACGTAATCTTGGTCAAATATAGTCCTTTTGCAGGCACGGAAACCCCTGCTTCCCCCCTGTCTTTGCTTTTTATAATACTATTAACATTCTCCACAGTAGCCTTTCCCAGGCCAACTTCAAGAAGCGTGCCTACAATGGCACGCACCATATTTCGCAAGAAACGGTCGGCTGTAATGGTAAATACAAGTTTTCCCTCCTCTTTTGTCCATGCCGCTCCCTTTAAGTGACAAACATAGGTCTTAACATCTGTGTTAGATTTAGAAAAACACTCAAAATTTGTATGATCTAGCAATAGAGAGGCAGCTTTGTTCATGGCCTCTATGTCTAATGGAAGATGAACGTAATGGGCCCAGTCCTTGTAAAACGGGTCCTTTTGTTGCACCACCCAATATTCGTAGGTGCGCTCCAACGCATCGAAACGTGCATGTGCGTTGTCATTGACCTGAAATATATTTTTAATGGCGATGTCTCCCGGTAGAAAAGCATTCAAGCGGTGTACCTGTTCTTCAGTATTCAGGGACACGTCCATATCAAAATGTGCATATAATTGCTTGGCGTGCACTCCTGCATCTGTGCGCCCTGCCCCTGCCAATTGAACAGGAGTTCTGAGTTGGGTGGTCATGACCTCTTCTAAAGTTTGTTGAACACTGCTGGCATTGGGTTGGCGTTGCCATCCATGGTATGCTTTGCCATCGTATGAAAATTCAATAAAATATCTCAAGGTGAAATCCTATTTTTGTTCCGTCAAAGATACCTTTAAATGCCGAAAATATTGCTCCTTTCTGATACCCACGGATATGTGGACGAAGCCATTATGAAATATGCAAAACAAGCAGATGAAATATGGC
This sequence comes from Eudoraea sp., assembly GCA_024639765.1. Taxonomy (GTDB): domain Bacteria; phylum Bacteroidota; class Bacteroidia; order Flavobacteriales; family Flavobacteriaceae; genus Muriicola. The sequence goes on along the minus strand of JAHEHU010000007.1, from coordinate 43,035 downwards.
ACGCCGGGGATATCGGAACTTTTGAGGTAGCAGATACACTTGCTGCTCTCAGACCGCTAAGGGCCGTGCACGGCAATATAGATAATGGGGTATTACAACAAGAATTTCCCCTCCACCAAAGATTTTTCTGTGAAGAGGTGGATGTATGGATCACACATATCGGAGGGTATCCCAACAGGTATAGCCCTAAGATCAAAGAGGCTATACAGCAAAATTCTCCAAACCTTTTTATTAGTGGGCATTCGCATATCTTAAAGGTGATGTGGGATAAAAAGTTGAATTTACTTCATATGAATCCCGGTGCCTGCGGAAAACAAGGCTTTCACCAAGTACGCACCATGTTGCGCTTTGAAATTGATGGGAAAGACATAAAAAACCTGGAGGTGATAGAATTAGGGAAACGCGCTTCCGTATAAGTTTCTTTGCATTTCCAGGATACATATTATGCGTTACGAAACAAAAAACCCCGGTATGGCTACCGGGATTTTACGCACTAATACTACTAAGATGTTAGGTTTAACGTAAGCGATCAACAGATTTTACAAGATCTTCATCCTTCTTGATGGCCCTGTTGGCCAGGACCAGAAAAACGATAGAAAATACAGGAATCAGCATCCCAATACCCTTCTCCGAGACCTGAGCCTCTCCGGATAAGTTTAGTGATCGGTAAACGAAAAATCCTAGTAAAAAAAGATTAAGAATCATATTTAAACGATTTAACACAAACTGGCTTTTGCGGTCCTTGAACCGAAAAATAGCCAATAACGCCAGGACGGCAGAACCGTAAAAGGCGAGGGAAACCGCTATTTCATTTTTAGCAAAAACAACAGTATCAGCATTATCTACCCATAGCGCTAACCAAAAGGGTAGCAGAGCTCCCAGGAGAACAACTAATAAGAGGTAAACGGATTGAATACGTTGAATCATGGAGAATTTACTTCTTCGGACTGCAAAAATAATGGTCTTTTTAAAATTTAAGCATGAAATATTGAAAATAATTTGTAATTTTACCGCGTTATCGAAGATAACACTTACCGACTGGGAACTCATTCCCACTTAATATCCAAGTAATAAATACTTCGAATTTTAATTACGTATAACTTATTCAATACTCAATGTTTGAGATTTCTGATTTAAAGGCAATGAAGCTTCCTGAGCTTCAGAAGATTGCCGAAAATTTAAAAGTACCTAAGTACAAAACCCAAAAGAAACTAGATCTGGTTTATCAAATACTAGATTTGCAAGCCAGCAATCCTAAGATCGTAAAGGAAACTGCTGCGGTCGTGGAAACCACTGCAGCTGCGGACAGACCCAAAGAGCGGGTTTCTAAACCAAGGCCAAGACCTAAAAAAGATGTTGCCTCAACATCTAAAGAAACCAAGGCTACTCCCCAAAAAAGAGAGCCAAAAGGGGAATCCACTCCTGCGGAAGCTGTTAAGGAAAATCCCAAAAAGGAGCATCCTAAAAAAGAGCACCCTAAAAAGGAACACCCCAGAAAAGAACATTCAGGGAACCAAAATAAAGGACAACGATCCAATAAGACCCACCATCAAAATAATGGGCAAGAAAAAAAGTCGAGCAATTACGACAAGGATCTCAGGAACAAATACAAACAACCGGAATACGAATTCGACAGCATCATTGAGAGTGAAGGAGTGCTAGATATCATGCAGGATGGTTATGGATTCTTACGGTCCTCGGACTATAATTATCTCTCTTCCCCTGATGATATTTACGTTTCTCAATCTCAGATCCGTTTATTTGGATTGAAGACCGGAGATACAGTGCTTGGAAACGTACGCCCCCCGAAAGAAGGCGAAAAGTATTTCCCACTGATCAAAGTGAATAAAATAAACGGGCAAGACCCTCAGGTGGTAAGGGACCGTGTAGCATTTGAACACCTTACACCCTTGTTCCCAAGGGAAAAATTTAATTTGGCCGAACGTCAAAGCAATATTTCTACACGTATCATAGATCTTTTCTCACCAATTGGTAAAGGACAACGGGGCATGATTGTATCTCAACCTAAAACGGGAAAGACCATGTTATTGAAGGATGTAGCCAATGCTATTGCGGCAAATCATCCGGAAGTATATCAAATTGTCCTTTTGATAGATGAAAGGCCTGAAGAGGTCACAGATATGCAGCGTAATGTACGCGGAGAAGTAGTAGCCTCTACCTTTGACAAAGAAGCCACAGAACACGTGCGAGTGGCCAATATTGTCCTTGAAAAAGCAAAGCGACTTGTTGAATGCGGTCATGATGTTGTGATCTTATTAGATTCTATCACCAGACTGGCCAGGGCTTATAATACGGTACAACCTGCCTCAGGAAAAGTGTTGAGTGGTGGTGTGGATGCCAACGCATTGCACAAACCAAAAAGATTCTTTGGTGCTGCGCGAAATATAGAAAATGGAGGTTCCCTAACAATTATCGCTACCGCCCTCACAGAAACCGGATCTAAAATGGATGAGGTGATCTTTGAGGAATTTAAAGGAACCGGTAATATGGAACTGCAGCTAGACAGAAGGATCAGTAATAGAAGGATCTTCCCCGCGATCGACCTTATTTCATCCTCTACCAGACGAGATGATTTGTTATTGGATGAAAATACTATTCAAAGAATGTGGATCATGCGCAAATATCTTGCGGATATGAATCCTATTGAAGCCATGGAATTCATGGAACAGCGTATTAAGCAGACCAAGAACAATGAAGAGTTCTTGATGACCATGAATCAATAAGTAATCAATGAGAATAAAAAATCCCGAGGTATGATCATACTTCGGGATTTTTTTTGTGCTATCATCAAGAAAATCAGCATACAAAAAAACCCGGCCTTAAGAGCCGGGTTTATGTTAGATCTTTGAAGGATACTACTATAGCGCTGCCACCATTTTGGTAAGCTTGCTTTTCAAATTCGCAGCTTTATTGTTATGAATGATATTGCGTTTAGCCAACTTATCGATCATACTGATCACAGGAGGCAATAATGCAGATGCTTTCTTTTTGTTTGTTTCGCTACGCAATTTTTTTATTGCATTACGAGTAGTTTTGTGCTGATACCTGTTACGTAAGCGCACTTCTTCATTCCTTCTTATTCTCTTTAATGCCGACTTGTGATTTGCCATCTTTCTTCTAATTATGTTTTAATAACTGCTCTTATCTACAGTTTCCCTGTAGCCCGTAGGGGAATCGAACCCCTGTTACCAGGATGAAAACCTGGCGTCCTAACCCCTAGACGAACGGGCCAAAAATTTACATTCAACTATACTTCTTACAAACTACATTGAATGTTCTGTAGCCCGTAGGGGAATCGAACCCCTGTTACCAGGATGAAAACCTGGCGTCCTAACCCCTAGACGAACGGGCCAAAGGTTTGTACAATTGCGGATGCAAAAATACAATTATTTTTTACTACCACAACCCCCACACATTTTTTTTTAAATGGCTTATTAATAGGCTTTAGCAAACAACACTCTTTGTTGAGATGGCTTCCCGCTTACCATGCACCTGCCTTCCTCCTTTGGCCCATCCATTGGGATACACCTTATTGTTGCCTTGGTCTCTTCTTTTATTTTTTCTTCCGTAGCTGAATCTCCATCCCAATGGGCCGCGAAAAACCCCCCTTTGGTATCTAACAATTTTTTAAATTCATCATAGCTGTCTACAGGAGTAATATGCTTCTCCCTGAAACTGTATGCCCTGTTATAAATATTTTCCTGAATGTCCTGAAGCAACTGTTCAATACGGCCTACTACAGTATCTGCCGGGATGGTCTCTTTCTCCAAGGTATCCCTTCTGGCTACTTCAAAGGTATTGTTCTGCAGATCGCGCTGCCCAATAGCAATGCGCACCGGAACGCCTTTCAATTCATACTCATTGAACTTGAAACCCGGTTTATGAGTATCACGGTCATCATATTTGACCGTTATTCCTTTTGATCTTAATTGTTTTACCAGAGGATTTACTTTTTCAGAAATGGACTCCAGCTGTTCTATTCCTTTATAAATGGGAACAATGACCACCTGTATGGGAGCCAATTTTGGTGGCAGCACCAAGCCATTATCATCACTGTGGGTCATAATAAGAGCACCCATTAAACGGGTAGATACTCCCCAGGAAGTTGCCCAAACGTGTTCTTGTTTCCCTTCTTTAGAGGCAAATTTTACATCAAATGCCTTGGCAAAATTTTGTCCCAGAAAATGAGATGTACCTGCCTGCAGGGCCTTTCCATCCTGCATTAAGGCCTCAATGCAATAGGTATCTATAGCACCAGCAAATCGCTCACTTTCTGTTTTGGTTCCCTTGATAACGGGAACAGCCATATGGTTTTCGGCAAAATCGGCATATATGTTCAAGATCAATTCCGCCTCATCTATGGCTTCCTGTTTTGTGGCGTGAGCCGTATGTCCTTCCTGCCAAAGAAATTCGGAGGTTCTCAGAAACAACCTGGTTCTCATTTCCCAACGTACTACGTTTGCCCATTGATTAATTAGAAGGGGCAGATCTCTATAAGACTGTATCCATCTGCGGAAGGTGTCCCAAATGATGGTTTCTGATGTGGGCCTCACAATCAATTCTTCTTCCAATTTAGCCTCGGGGTCTACAATTATTCCGCTCCCATCCTCAGCATTCTTTAAACGGTAATGGGTAACGACCGCACATTCCTTGGCAAAGCCCTCTACATGACTGGCTTCTTTACTGAGATATGATTTCGGGATAAAGATCGGAAAATAGGCGTTTTCATGGCCTGTTTCCTTAAACATCTTATCCAACCCTGCCTGAATCTTTTCCCATATAGCATACCCATACGGTTTGATCACCATGCAACCTCTCACACCTGAATTTTCAGCCAGGTCTGCTTTTACCACGAGCTCGTTATACCATTTGGAATAATCCTCGGTCCGTGTCGTTAAATTTTTTCCCATCTATTGTACTTTGGCACAAAACTTGCAACTTATGTCAAGAATAGTTGGGCAAAACTAACTATTTTTAATATGTTCAACAATATAAATTTATACTCATGATACATTCCTTACCCCGCCCAAAAACCATGAAAATGTTAAGCCTGGGACTACTAGCTACCATTGTAGCCTCTTGCGGTTCGTATCAACAAGCATCCTATTACGATAATGACGGAGTATATACTACCGGTGTGGAGCAACCTAGTGTGTACAATGCTCCTAGAACTGTTCAGCAAACCCAGAAGAAGAATGAGGACGGCGTTTATGGAGACTATTTTGGTCAGAAAGCTCAGGAAATAGACCAAATCATGGATAGTGAGATATTTACGGATGTAGATGACTACAATAGTAATATAGAAAATGACAGCCTGAATTTTGAAGGAGATACCAATTATTTTGATCAGAACAATACGTATGCCGGCAATGCCGGATGGGGTGAAAACCCAACCAATGTCACAATTAATTTTAACGACAATTGGGGATATGGAATTAACCCTATCTTGGCTGATCCCTTCTGGGGATACAGTGGCTGGTATTATGGCGGCTTATATAATCCGTGGAGATGGAACAACTGGGGTTGGAACAACTGGGGCTGGAATGGCGGCTGGGGTTGGAACGCTGGCTGGGGATGGAACAACTGGGGCTGGAATGGCGGCTGGGGTTGGAACGCTGGCTGGGGCTGGAACAACTGGGGCTGGAACGCCGGCTGGGGTTGGGGCGGAGCCTATGCCTGGAATTACGGATGGGGAAGAAGAGGTTTTAACGGATATCCATATTACGGATATAATAATTCCAGAAGAGGATATTACAACAGAAATTCTTTAGCATCAAATTCGTATCGGGGGAGATCTAATCTGGGAACTCCAAGAAGCAACAATACACGTTTGAGAAGCACTAGCGGAAGATCTAATATTTCTGCCAGGAATGGTGTTCGTAGGTCTTCGAGCTATAGGGGTGGCACCACGGCCAGGCGCACGGTGAGTGCAGATGCTATTAATAGAAACAGGAGTTATCGCTCTAGCAGAAGTACGCGTACCTCTCCAAGCTACAACAGAAGCGCTATTCAGAACAGATCTTATGGGAATTCATCATCAGCAATGCGTTCCAATTCATATAGGAGAAGTAGTGGTAATGCGGCGCGTTCGTCGGCAGCGAGCCGAAGTTATAGATCCAATACCCCTAGATCATCTGGGTATTCCAGATCCTCATCCTCGGCGAGAAGTTCAAGAAGCTCTGGAAACTATCGCAGTTCGGGGAGCTCAAGAAGTTCGAGAAGTTCTGGCAGTATGAGAAGTTCTTCCAGAAGTTCAAGAAGTTCTGGCAGTATGAGGAGTTCCTCGGGAAGTTCCAGGAGCTCTGGGAGCGTTAGAAGTTCTGGCGGCAGTAGCAGATCATCTGGTGGAAGGTCTTCCGGAGGAAGATCCTCAGGTGGAAGCCGGGGCGGAAGAAATAATTAATAATCCCTCTACATTCAACATTAAAATCGTAGGAAAATGAAAAGAATTATAACTTTCATCGTAGGACTGTCATGTCTGGCCGTTTCTGCCCAGAACATAGATGACGTTTTGAGATACAGTATTGAAAATCTCCAGGGAACGGCTCGTTTCCAGGGAATGGGTGGTGCTTTTGGAGCTGTAGGAGGCGATCTATCGTCACTGAATATCAATCCGGCAGGATCAGCCATCTTTGCCAATAGCCTGTTTACAATTACGGGGTCTAATTTTAATCAGCGCAATGAATCTTCTTATTTCGGTTCGCTGGCTACAGAAGAGCGCAATTCATTCGACCTCAACCAAATAGGGGGCGTTTTTGTTTTCAAAAGTAAGACGACAAGCTCACCATGGCAAAAAGTTGCCCTGGCGGTCAATTACGATATGGTTCGGAATTTTGACAATGAAGTGTTTACGACTGGTAACAGCGATCAGGGAATTGATAATTACTTCCTTGATTTTGCCCAGGGAGTTCCTTTTGGTCCCCTTCTGATACAGGACGGAGAATTTATTGAAGAAGCATATCTGGATATTGGCGCCAATCTTGGTTTTAGGGACCAACAGGCCTTTTTAGGCTATTATGGTGGTGTTATAGACCCCGTGGATGAAAACGACGATAACAATACGTCCTATGTCTCCAATGCACTCTACAATACAGTGAATCAGGAATATTTTAGGAGAACCAATGGATATAACAGTAAACTCACCCTCAATCTTTCGGGTCAATACCAGGAAAATTTGTTCGTAGGAGCCTCACTGAATTTCCATGATATTTTATTCGATGAATATACCGAATTTACCGAAACCGGATATGATTTGAATTCTGAAATACAATTTGTGAATTTTGACAATTATTTACGCACCGAGGGTTCCGGCTTTTCTTTTAGTCTGGGAGCTATAGCAAAATTAAATCAAAATGTACGCGTAGGTGGCAGTTATCAATCTCCCACCTGGTACCGACTTTTAGATGATACTTCACAACGTATCAATTCGGACCTGGCCGACTCTGAGATCGGATTCATAGACTTTAATGTTGTAAACCTTTTTGATGCCTACCGTATTAGGACACCCGGGAAAGTAACTGCAAGTATGGCCATTATCTTCGGGCCTCAAGGCCTTTTGAGCTTTGATTACGGCTATCAGGATATGGCTCAAGCAGAGTTACGGCCCACAACAGATCCCAGGTTCAATAATGAAAACACCTTTATTGCTACTCAATTAGGCAACGTGAACACCTTTAGATTGGGTGGCGAGTACAGGATAGATAATGTGAGCCTCCGAGGAGGATACCGCTTTGAAGGTAGTCCTTATCAGGATGGTATAACCATTGGAGACCTGGAAGCCATTTCTTTCGGGATAGGAGTTAATTTTGGGGGAAGCAGACTAGATCTGGCCTATAGCCGCTCTGAGCAAAGCGCACGCCAGCAATTATTTTCCACTGGTTTTCCCAGTACTGCACTCGTGGATAACACGAATACCATCATCACCTTAGGATATACCCTGAACTTGTAAAATAAAAAAGATTGAACAATTAAAAAGCCGGTTATACCCGGCTTTTTTTTATCGTTTTAGTGAGAAATGGGTGCGTATGGTATTGGCTACCAGAATGCCCTGTTCGTCCCTCGCATAATCTAATCGGAACCAATAATCAGAAGAAGGCATGGGCCTGCCATTAAAGGTGCCGTCCCAGCCAATGGTGGTTTCATCTAATTGCTTTATTAATTTACCATAGCGATCAAATATAAAGACCACAGGATCTGTTAAGGTCTCAATACCCAGAATGTTCCATGCATCGTGTATCCCGTCTCCGTTAGGTGTGAAAAATTTGGGATAGCCCACTACCAAAAATGGAATAGGATCTGTAAAGCCGCAGCCATTCTTATCATTTATGATCACTGTATTTTCGCCCGGAGGAATATCGAAAAAGATTGGTGAATCCTGAAAATCACCTCCATTGATAGCGTATTCGTAACTACCATCACCATCTACCACTATTTCTACATTATTACTATCCGATAGGTCGTCTAAAATGATCACCTCATCTAACACGGGTATCCCGTAAAAAGTGATAAGAATATCATCCGTAATGGTGGTTGCCAGTGTTGTCAATATCTCTACAAAATAGCGGCCAGAATTAGGACTTGTTACGGTCAGTTCTGTCTCCGTAGGGCCGGAAGCCAGCACCGCATCAATGGTGCCATCATCATCGTAATCCACACTCCAGGTAACATTCGATATTGCAGGTCCGGCAGGAGAATTCAACGCACTAAGGACAATATCCGGGTCGCCTTCACAGGCAACTATATCCAGACCCAGAAATTCATCTCGCAGTGTACAATCCAGTGCCGTATTTTGGTCCTGATCTACAGAATAGCCCGTAAAGGTGAGTGAAAAGGGTTCAGGATCGCCATCAAAATTGGTGTTGAAATTATTAATGAGCAGATAATAGATCTCTCCCTCTTCCACTATAAGCCAATCATCATAGGTGTTCTGGCTCCCCGTTAAATTAGGTGCTCCAACCTGGCCATTTTCCGGATTAACGCCTATTCCTGTAAAATTTGTGTCGTTAACCTCATAGTTACATCTGATGGGTTGTGCAGAACCGTTACTTATGCTGCCACAGTCCACATCGGGTCCGTACAAGGCAAAATCCCATTCAGCGGTAACACTACCACTAGTTCCTGGCAATGCCTCAATATCGAAACCTATTTGACCACGGGTACCGGCACGGAATACGTACCAAGAGGTATTATTTTCTATGTTAGCCGAACTTACACTCCCCTTCTCAAGACAGCCTGTTTCCCGGATCACATCCGGATCAAAATCGTCAATATCTCCTCCTCCATCGGCAAATGATAAAATAGGAGCATCCGCACACACGGGGATGGCACTTCTACAATCCGGTGAGTTCTGGGCATGCATGCTTATCAAACATAGGAAAAGCATTGCTGTAAAGCACAGGTATTTCTGCATAGGGTTTGGGGCCATCAAAAAGACTGTTAAACAGTATGTATAACTGGTAGGCAATGATTTTAGTATAATTACGACCCTTTTTTTGACCGTTAATCGATAAACGGATTCCCAAATATGGAATTCGATCAATTATCTTCTTAAAGAGAAGTGATTATTGACATATTTAGCCTCTACACGCTGATCATTGGTGTTCAGATAGGACACTTTAAACCAATAATCTGAAGCAGGGACCGGCGCGCCATTATAGGTTCCATCCCACCCCAGATAATCTTCCTCCATGACGATCAATAATTTTCCAAACCGATCATAGATCTGAACTACAGGTTCCTGAAGGGTCTCAATACCCAGCACATGCCAAAAATCATTAGCTCCATCCCCATTTGGGGTGAAAAAGGTAGCAAAGCCCACTACTATGATGGTTTCCGATATACTTCCACAACCGTTGAGGTCATTGATGGTGACCGTATGCATGCCCGGACTAACTTCGGTAAATACTGAAGATAGTTGAAAAGGTCCCACATCTAGCTGATATTCAAAATTGCCTTCCACCTCGTTTACGATCTCTATGGTATTGACGGTCTGTAGATCATCTATGAGCACATCAGAGATAACAGGCACTTCTGAAACAATTACATTCACGGTCCTGCTTGCCGTGCAATTAAGGCCCGAGGTGGTATTGATGACAGTAAGTGTATATTGTCCCGACTGCGTTACCAGAATACTTGGCGTTGTTTCTCCTGTATCCCAGGTATAGGTGTATTGCGCATTTGGAAAGAGTTCACCAATAGCTTCTCCTGTTGTATTTTCACATATGAAGATGGTATCATCAAATGTTAACTCCGGAGTAATGACGCCCTCTAAAGTGAACTGCTCGGAGGCATCAAAACATCTTGGATTCTGAAGACTTGAAACACGTACATATATAGTTTCGGTCCCGGAAGAAACCGAATATTGTTTTGGCAATGCGTTTATACCATTATTGGCATCGGCCAGACTTGAGTGATAGCTTACCACATGGGTTAAAGGGTCTTGTGTACCCAACGCCTCCATATCTTTTTGATTGAGATCATAAATACCACTTTCAACACATACGGCCTCATCCACTATGGCATCTGTGGTAGGCGCTATTGAAAATGCTACCTGTACCTCACTAATGATATTGGGAGGGGCAGGCATTGCCACCTGAACCCTGTACATGGCGGAAGTGGTCAGCGATAAGGTTGCCGCAGTTTCTCCGGCTAACACTTGGTACCCACTACCTGTATCACTATACCAGGTATATCCCAGTGCACCCGTTGTAGTAGCATCCAATAGTATGGTCTCATTGTCACAGGCCGCAATAGGGGCACCCAGTAAATTATTGATAATAGAACAGTCTAGTGCATCATTCGGATTCGTTTCAAAGATCTGTCCCGAAAATTGTATTGAAAAACCAGAATTGCTGTTGCTAAAATTATTAATGAGGAGATAGTAGTCTTCTCCTGCTGTCACCTGTATCCAATCTTCGTATTGTACATTAGTGGAATTACCAGTTGGATCCTCCCCTACCCCCATATACGTATCCTCATCCCCATTGTCAAAAAAGTTACAACGGATAGGATCGCCTAATGTGGCACAATCTGATGCTCTGTATAATGCAAAATCCCAATCCTCTGAAGAATCGAATCCAATATTGAACCCAAGCTCTCCTGCAGCTCCCGCCCGGAAACGATACCAGGCAGAATTTGATTCTATAAAACCGGTGATAGTTGGTTCCAGACATCCGCTGTTTGGTGCACCGCCAAAGTCGTCTGTTCCATAGCCAGATGTACCTCCGTTCACAGGGGTATTACTGCAAATGGGAATAGCATTAAGGCAATCATCTGCCACCTGAGCCGAAACCTCCGAGAGGCCCAACATCATAAAAAAGCACAGAAAACCTACAGGTATTCTCATTAGATCGTACACCTTAACATGTTAAAAGTTAAAAATACACGTCTTGCTTCCTTAACACTAATTTATGTTGTGTACGGTCCCAAACGACGCGTAAAGTGCCATTTTATGTATATCTTTGCCCTTTGTCTAAGCGAATAGAAAATGAAAATAAAGAGTACTTTGGAAGATCATTTTGAGTCAGTAGGCGACGATCATGTTTCTTCAGCCGAAGATACCCCCATAAGGCCCGATGCCTTTGTATTGACCGATCAGGAAAAAATTGAGCGGATTGAAGAGAGCGTACGAGATATAATGCTTACGCTGGGTCTTGATCTTGATGATGACAGTCTCAACGGCACCCCAAAGCGGGTAGCGAAGATGTATGTAGATGAGATCTTTAGCGGCTTACATCCCGATAACAAACCCAAGTCATCCACTTTTAAAAACAAGTACAAGTACGGTGAAATGCTTGTAGAAAAGAATATTACCGTGTACTCTACCTGTGAGCACCATATGCTTCCAATCGTGGGGAAAGCTCATATCGCTTATATTTCCAAGGGAACGGTAGTTGGCCTTTCCAAAATGAACCGGATCGTGGACTATTTTGCAAAAAGACCACAGGTTCAGGAAAGAATGAATATTCAGATAGTACGTGAGTTACAAAAGGTCCTTGGAACAGATGATGTAGCCTGCGTGATAGATGCCAAACATCTCTGCGTAAATTCCAGAGGTATCCGTGATGTGGATAGCAGTACGGTTACGGCAGAATACGGTGGGCGTTTCAAAGAAGAAGGCGTCCGAAAGGAATTTTTAGAGTACATTAAACTGGAAACCAGTTTTTAAGCGATCGTAAACCCCAATGGCCCTCTATAAAAATCAAATTCTCAAAGTTTACAATTCACTTTCCGGAAAGAAGGAGGTCTTTAAACCTATCAATGAAGGAAACGTAGGAATGTATGTTTGTGGCCCTACGGTCTACAGTAATGTACATTTGGGAAACTGCCGTACGTTTATGTCCTTTGATATGATCTTTCGCTACCTGAGACACCTGGATTATAAGGTACGCTACGTTAGAAATATTACGGACGCAGGACACTTAGTGGATGACGCTGATGATGGGGAAGATAAGATCGCCAAAAAAGCACGATTGGAGCAGATAGAACCAATGGAAGTGGTGCAGCGTTATACGGTGGACTTTCATAATATCTTGCAAAAATTCAATTTTCTTTCTCCAAGCATTGAACCTACAGCTACGGGCCATATCATTGAACAGATAGAGATCATAAAGGATATTCTTGAAAAAGGATTTGCCTATGAGATCAACGGCTCTGTTTACTTCGATGTGAAGAAATTCAACGAGACCTATGAATATGGAAAACTGAGTGGTCGTAAACTGGAGGATATGATCTCCAATACTCGCGAATTGACCGCACAGGACGAAAAACAAAATCCACAGGATTTTGCCCTTTGGAAAAAAGCAGAACCTCAGCACATTATGCGGTGGCCATCTCCCTGGGGTGATGGATTTCCCGGCTGGCATCTGGAGTGTACCGCCATGAGTACAAAATACCTTGGTGAAACCTTTGATATACACGGCGGTGGCATGGACCTTAAGTTTCCACATCACGAATGTGAGATAGCCCAGTCTGAAGCATCTCATGGCCAAAGTCCGGTGCACTATTGGCTGCACGCTAATATGCTTACCATGAATGGAAAGAAAATGGCCAAGTCTACCGGCAATAATATTCTTCCTAATGAGATCTTTACCGGGGATAACAACATTCTCAGTAAAGCGTATCCGCCATCCGTAGTGCGCTTTTTTATGATGCAGGCACATTATACCAGTATTTTAGATCTTAGTGACGAGGCATTGCTGGCCTCAGAAAAAGGATATTTCAGGCTTATGGAAGCCTTAAAGGTATTGGACGGTCTGGAAACAAGTTCATCCTCTACGATAGATATCAAGGCATGGCAACAACGTTGTTATGATGCCATGAATGATGATTTCAATACCCCCATTTTGATAGCAACACTATTTGAAGGGGTGAAATTCATTAACCTTGTCAAAGAAGGAAAAGAACGTATCTCGGGGGATGATCTTCAACTGCTTTCCAAAAGCATGAACGATTTTGTTTTTGAGGTACTGGGCCTGGAGTCACAGGACCAGGCCAATACGATCTCGGACAAACTTTCCGGAGTTGTATCCCTATTGATACAGATGCGGAATGAGGCAAGGGCCGGGAAGGATTTTGCTACTTCTGATAAAATCAGGGATGAATTGGCTGGCATGGGTATCCATTTAAAAGATGGCAAAGAAGGAACTACCTTTAGTATTTCATGAAAAAAATTCTGATAGCCCCTTTTGTTTTCCTGGTACGAGCCTATCAGCTTCTCATCTCGCCTTATACCCCATCGAGCTGCAGATACTCCCCTACCTGCTCCCAATACACCCTGGAAGCTTTAAAAAAACATGGGTTATTCAAGGGCGGATGGCTCGCGTTAAAGCGAATCTTTAGTTGTCACCCATGGGGTGGCAGCGGTTATGATCCCGTTCCCTAAGATCATAATGATCATTCTTTTTTTACGGACTTTTTATTAGAATAGGTTGGTCATGGAGCGTTTCCTCTCTATCTAATTATGTATCTTAGTCGCGCAAATAACACCTCTATGTTTTTTTTAGGAATTACCTGGAATCCGGCAGATACCTTGTTTAAAATAGGATTTCTTCAGATCAAATATTACAACTTACTATGGATCATTGCCTTTGCGTTGGGCTGGTATATTATGAAACGGATATTCCTCAATGAAAAGAAGACAGTGCAGGAGCTCGATTCTCTGTTCATTTATACCGTAATAGCCACCATGCTGGGGGCAAGACTGGGACATGTATTTTTTTATGACTGGCCATACTATTCCAATCATCTTATGGAAATATTATTGCCTATACGGGAAAGGGCAGGTAGTACTTTGTTTGGTTTTATCAACGGCTATGAATTTACCGGTTTTACCGGCCTGGCAAGCCATGGAGCGGCCATTGGGATCATCATCGGGATGTATTTATACTGCAGGAAACACAAAGGCTTTAAGATGTTATGGATCCTGGACAGGGTGGTGATCCCGGTATCTATTGGTGCATTTTGTGTACGTCTGGGGAACTTTTTTAATTCGGAGATCAACGGAAAGATCGTTGAAAAATCCTTTCTTTTTGCGACGCGATTTGTTCGGGATTCGGATGATATGCCTGCCTCTTCTGCGTTGCGAATTACCAAGGAAAGGACCGTTAATGCCGCTTACAAAGCATTGGAAAACAAACCAGCATTTGCGGAGTATCTGGAGGCCATCCCCTACCGGCATCCGGCACAATTATATGAAGGCGTCTGCTATATTTTTGTGTTCCTAATCCTGTATTTTCTGTATTGGAAGACCGATAAAAAGAACCGATCCGGCTATCTTTTTGGCCTTTTTCTGGTCCTCCTATGGACCATCAGGTTCTTTGTGGAATTCGTTAAAAAGAGTCAGGGTGGTTTTGAAGAATCATTGGGACTTCTTTCCACAGGGCAGTGGTTGAGCATTCCCTTTATCCTGGTAGGTTTCTATTTTATGTTTAAACCCCAAAGGGCCTAATTCACCAGACAGAAAACATATGAAAAGTAAGTTCTTGATAGTGGCACTGACTCTTGCGTTTGGCCTAAGTATAACGGCATGCAAGGAAGCGTCAAAAAAGATCGTCACAACAGCTCCCGTAACCTTTACTAAGGAAGGCAGCCTTTCCGTGTTCAGGGATCAAACAGATTCCCTGTTGGTTGAACTGGATATTGAGATCGCAGAGACGGAATACGAAACGCAAACAGGGTTGATGTACAGGAATTCGATGGAGGATGGGCAAGGAATGTTGTTTATTTTTCCGGAGGTGGCCTACCACTCCTTCTATATGAAGAATACCAAATTTCCGTTAGATATAGTCTATATTGACGATCAGTTAACGGTATCCAGTATTATTAAGAACGCACAACCGCTAAATGAATCTGGTTTGCCATCACAGGAAGCTGTTAAATATGTGCTTGAAGTGAATGGAGGTTTGAGTGATTCATGGGGAATTCAATCAGGGGACAAGATCCAATTTAGACGTATAGACTGAAATGAAAAAAACAAACCCTGAGGACACCTAAACAAGTATCAAACAGGGTTTATAAGCATTGAAAATCTAAGCCTAGTTGTCTATAATATCGGCAGTAGCTTTTATGTTATCTTTTAGTTCATCGGCAATATCCTGATTACCATCTGAATCATTGGGAAAGATTTCAATGATACCGTCCTGGTTATTGTCTGTCGCCAGGCTCAAATCAATTTCATTAAAGGAACTCAAGAATTGTTCAATGTTGAAAGTTACGGTAAAGTTAACAGTCCCATCGATTACCTCAACACCGGTACTTCGGCCTACATCCAGATTCTCACTGGTATCATGCCAAAAAACAAAGGGTGTGCCATCAATAGTACCTTCAATAAAGATAGATTTATCAAATAAATCCTCGATTCCCTGCATATCCTCATCTTTGTGAAATTTAAGTCGGACTTCCTTATACAGTCCATCAGGAACAACTACGGTTCCAATAGTTTGAGTGAGGGCATCAGTTCCATCTAACAGATCGATTTGAAATGGACCTCTAAACTGAATTTCATCGGTATCCAAATTACTGTTTGGATCATCATCATTCTTAAAAACGACATCCCTGATGGATATCTTAAAATCTGTAAATACTACATTTTCGTTTCCTTTACCGGTAACACTAACGGATTTGCCGGAAGTTCCCGGGCTGTTTAACGCAGCAAGTTTAAGATTAATTTTTCCTTCATTGGTGTCATTAGAGCAACTGGCCATCATAATGGCGAACGTTAGCAAACACAATTTTTTAAATAATTCCATAAGATTTATAAATAGGTTAATAAAATAATTTACGCAAAATGTAAAGTAGATGAGGCGTATTTGGACCACCTCTATCTATAAAACAACCTTCGTCTGATAATTCCTGAAAAAAAGATTTTTAATATACCACGTGACTTGAGTTATCTATTATAAAACGAAGTGTTGTATAGAATATTTCCTTTAAGAACAGGAAACCCTTATTATTCTTTTAGGCTCCTGTTAGGGTATACTAAAACTGCCCCAAAGAAGGGGCAGCTTTGAACAAACATCATTTTAGTATACATGGGGGCTGTTATAAAAGATGTCTGCAATTTTTAATCCATAGCATTACTTAATTCTTTTCAAAGACCAGGGTATCGGTATCGCCATTACCACCACTGATGTCAATCAACTCAATTCGGGTAGATGACCTTGAAACGATATCCCAATCATCGGAAAGTTCTTCGAAATTTGGAGGTGCCGAGAAGAATATATTAAAATCGACATCATCCGTGCTGTCGTAATCATCATCATCATCTGAACTATCATCGCTGGTTACAGACCATGAGCCTGTAATGGTTGTAGTACCATTCACGGCCACTAGACTACCATCTGCATTAAAGGTAAATGAGAAACCAGAATAGTCACTAGTCTCATCTGAACCAGAATCAACATAACTGCTAATGATCCATGAACCTGAAACGGCAATATCTGTTACGGCCTGTACTGATTGGGCCGGGTCAAGGGGGGCATCATCAGAATCTGACGAACAGGATACCGCCACAAGGGCGAAAACTAAAATTGCTGATTTAATTATTGTGTTTTTCATTTTTGTATATGTTTTAAAAATTTAGTGGTATGAAGATTAAAGAGCATCCTGATATCTTGCTTAAAAGGACCAGGATGCGCTTTTTTTATATTATTTACGGTGTACAATTACTCCTGAATTCTAACTCATCATCATTATCCATTCGCAGATCTACCTGCCTCTCATCCCCTTCTTGCTCTATTTCATGTAGCATCCAAATAGCATTGAAATCTGAAAGGTCCGGGAAGTTGATGGTTACTGAAATATTATTCCCAGAACCTGTACTTTCCCAAGTACCAGGAAAGCTCTCAGTTGATGTTTCTGCGGTAATGGAACCATCTGAGCCAAAGCTAAAAGTATAGCCACTATATTGATCCGTAAGTTCCATGTCATTGCGTTCCAGGTCCTTTACGTACCAACCATCGCAGCCAGTAATAAAATCGGCAAACCCTTCGGTAGTACAGTTGTCACAATCATCATCGTTATAATCATAATCATCATCTTCATCACAATCGTCTTCTGCATCTTCGATAATATCTTCCAAGCTGTCTAGCCCGGACACGGAAATTTCAGTACCATCAGATAATATTACTATTATTGGAAAATCGATCTCCACTATATCCTCTTCATCCAGATCTTCCAAAAATTCATATAATTCTTTGTCAGTTGAAATGGTTACAGTGTCTAGTAACTCATTGTTCGCATTAAAAATGGAAGCAGTTACCGGGTATTGAATATCGATACATTCTATATCATCATCATATTCATTTTCACCTTCACATTCATCTACGAAAGCTTCAAATTCATCCACACTGTTGATCTCCTCCTCAGAAAAATCACTTAAAATAATGGTCACAGGAAAATTGATCTCCAGAGTATCTTCATCGTCATCAAACTCGTCAAATATATCTTCAATGGTATCTAAGTCATCTTCATTAGTTACCGTTAATGGCTCTCCATTTACTATCACGGTAAAAGGAAAATCTACAGAGAAACAATTGGCCTTGTCTACAATATTGTCATCAGAGCCATCTCTGGTAGCAGTTCTCCTAAGCAAGTTGGCTACGGCAGAATTTGCCTTAAGCGTTTCGTCCTGAGGACCTTCAATTAATACCGATTCTTCCTTTCTACATGAAGTAAGAACAAGGGAAAAGAGCATTAAAATTGTAAAGATTTTTACTAAATTTTGCATAGCATAGTACGTTTTAAATTAAACTGTTTACTACTAAAACAACTTAATTCACATTTCTCCTGAAACTATTTAGAAAAAATATTTAAGTACTTTTAAATAACCCAAATTAAATTAGATTGGAAAAGGAGCTACACAAGGATATTTGCGAAGACCATATTTTTAAGAGTATCTATACCAAGTATGCAGAAGAGTTGCAACATTATGTCTATTACAAATACGGAGCATCTTGTGCTCCTAAGGATAAAGTACAGGAAGCCTTCATTAAATTATGGGAAAACTGCAAAAAGATTATTCCTGGTTCTGCCCGGGCCTTCCTTTATAAAGTAGCAAACAATATGGTGTTAAACGACCTTAAACATCAAAAGGTTGTGCTAAAGTACCAACTAGAGAAACCCAAAAACTATACCAATGAATCGCCAGATTTTCTTCTGGAAAAAGAAGAATATTTCAAAAAGTACCAAAAGGCACTTTCCCTTTTAAGTGAGGAACAAAGAGTGGCGTTTATGCTCAATAAGGTGGAGGGTAAAAAACATGAGGAAATAGCACAGATATTGGGAGTAACACGCAAGGTGGTAGAATATCGGATTTATAGTGCCTTTGCACTATTAAAAAAAGAATTAGATAGTTTTTTTATAAAATAATCAGGAAAAACAAAGCTTTAGTTGTTCTTATAGTAAGAAGCATCATATGATCCAAGATACGTTAATAAAGAAATGGTTAAATGGCACATTGACTGATGAAGAGATGCGTGCATTTCAAAAATCGGATGGTTACCCTGCATATAAGAAGCTCGTTGAGGATGCTTCTCATTTTAAAGCCTCTCATTTCAATACTGTTCCGGATTTTGAATCTTTCCGAGAAAATTTTAGTAAATCACAACGTAAACAACCCACTATTGGCAGAACTACATGGATCTTGCGTATTGCCAGCGTTTTCATTCTTGGTTTAGTAGCGTATTATTTTCTGTTATTCCAGGCCCCTGTTCGCATTGAGACTCAGATAGGACAAAAAGTAAGCATAGAGCTACCAGATGCCTCCTTAGTGCATTTAAATACCTCCTCAGAAATTCGATATTCCAAAAAGGACTGGGATAAAAATAGAACCCTGGATCTAAAGGGCGAGGCGTTCTTTGATGTAACGAAAGGAGCTTTTTTTGATGTACAAACATCCGTTGGGACCGTTACCGTTGTAGGAACAGAGTTTAATGTGAAGCAAAGGGATTCAACTTTTGAAGTAGCATGTTACGAAGGAATTGTGCGCGTAATTTCCGGAAGTTATACGCAGGAATTAAAAATTGGTGATAGATTGAGGATAGCAGGTGACAGCCTTGTTCTGGGTACTGTTATGACCGAAAAGCCACAATGGACTAACAACACCAGTTTTTTTAATCAAATACCCTATATTGAGGTTATTGAAGAACTACAGAGACAATATGCTGTAGAAATTACGCTTATAAAGGTGCCAACCAATGCTATTTTCACCGGCGGTTTTGTTCATGATAATTTAGACAACGCTTTAATGAGCATTGCAGAACCTTTAGATCTTAGATACGAAATAAACACTAATGGGCAAGTCATCATAACTAAACGTGAAAACTAAATTTGGTCCTTTTCTTATTATAGTTTTCCTATTAGCAAACCTAACAGTGACATCTCAGGAAACTGAAGACTCCACTTCTCTGCAGATTATTCTAGAAGAGATTTCAGAAACGTATGGTTACAGGTTTAACTACGTCTTCGCTACAATTGCAAAGTACCGCCTAACTCCCCCATCCAAAGAATTAAATATTAAGGAGGTTTTAGCTTATCTACAGGCTGAAACAGGCCTCGAATTCTCCTTCTTGGCAAACAATTTTATAGCTATTAAAAAGGCGCCTATTAAAATTTGCGGATATCTCAAAGACAGGGATACTCAGAAGAGCTTACCATATGCCACCATACAAAGTGGCCGCCTATCTACCATTTCCGATGATCAAGGCTATTTTGAACTTGCGGGCAACGAGCAGACAGAAGTACTAACCATACGTTACATTGGGTATAAAAATATTGAACGGGAGGCTCATTTATTTCCAAAGAACGAGTGCGGGATTATTTATTTAATACCTCAACAGCAACAATTGTCAGAAATTGTTGTGTACGACTATCTCATACGCGGAATTGATCAACTATCAGATGGCTCTTACCAAATAGACTTCAGCAGATTTGGTATCCTCCCAGGACTCACAGAGTCTGATGTTCTGCAATCCATTCAGGCATTGCCAGGGATTCAAAGTATCAATGAAACCGTATCTAATATCAATATCAGAGGTGGTACACACGATCAAAACCTTATCCTATGGGATGACATAAAAATGTACCAGTCTGGTCACTTTTTTGGCTTAATTTCTCTTTTTAACCCTTTAATAACTCAGCGGGTTTCATTACGGAAGAACGGCAACTCAGCCATTTACACGGATGGCGTTTCCGGGACCATAGACATGCAAACAGATCCTAACCTTAACACCCAATTCAATGGATCTCTGGGTTTAAACTTTACAGATGTAAATGGTTTTATTGACACTCCTTTGGGCTCCAAATCTTCCCTTCAGTTGGCTGCCAGAAAAGCGATAAGCAACTTTGTGGAAACCCCGACTTATACACAATATTTTGAACGTATCTCTCAGGATACCGAATTGGAGAATAGTGGTATTAACGTAATCAACTCGGACAAATCTTTCGATTTTTATGATACTTCCTTAAGATGGCTATGGAAACCTACCAAAAAAGACAATGTACGTCTTAACTTCATTTATGCCAGTAACGAACTTGTATTCAATGAAAATGCAAATTTCAACGGGTCAGAGGTAAGTCGGGAAAGTAGCCTCCTTCAGAGTTCCATTGCCACAGGACTTCAATATCAAAGGCAATGGAACCCATCATTCAGTACAAGTTTGCATTTGTATAATTCTGACTATGAATTGAAAGCGATCAATGCGAATATTCAAAACGACCAGCGATTTCTTCAAAAAAACAAAGTCTCTGAAACTGGTTTAAAATTACAATCAAAATATTCTATAAATGAGCAAATCCTTTGGACCAACGGCTACCAGTTCATTGAAACAAAGGTTACGAATCTAGACGATGTAGATAACCCTATTTTTGTAAGACTTAACGGGGATGTGTTAAGAATTCACAGCCTTTTTTCTGAAGTAGGGTATTCTTCCAAGGATCGTAACACCAAAGCCAATGTTGGACTCAGATATACGAATTTGGAAGAATTCAATAAACATTTATGGGAACCTCGACTTAGTTTTAATCAGCAATTTCTCAAGTGGTTTTCTTTTCAAATATTAGGAGAATTTAAGCACCAGAACACCTCTCAGGTAATTAACTTCCAGAATGATTTTCTGGGAATAGAAAAGAGAAGATGGCAATTGTCTAATGAAACGGATGTTCCGGTGATTACAAGTGCTCAGGGTTCTTTAGGTATTAGTTTTCTTAAAAATGGCTGGTTATTGAATGTTGTCGGATTTTACAAAGAAGTAGATGGCATTACAGCTCAGAGTCAGGGTTTTCAAAATCAATATGAATTTGTGAAGGCCATTGGAAGTTACGATGCAAATGGGCTAGATTTATTGGTTCGGAAACAATTCAACAGAACAAGTACCTGGCTTAGTTATTCAAATCTGAATGCCGATTACTCATTTGCCACCCTTCCTGAGCGCAACTTTCCCAGTATTTATGATATTACTCATTCCCTTACATTTGGTATCAGTTACAAAACGGAGCGACTGGGCCTGGCGGCGGGATGGAATTGGCGAACCGGCAGACCTACTACGCAACCTGATGATGCAATTCCCGTTATTGACGGGGCCATTAATTATGGAGCATCTAACACTTCTCGTTTACCAGATTATATGAGAGTAGATATTTCTGCCTTATATCAGATCTTAGCGGGACCTAAAACCAAAGCTCAAATTGGGGTGTCCATTTGGAATATCTTGGATAAAGACAACAATATCAACAATTTTTACAGGCCCACACTGCAGAATACCGTAAATGAATTTACACAAAGTTCATTAGGATTGACCCCCAATATTGCCTTTAGATTATTTTTTTAGTGTTGCTACGCTTTTTTTATAATTAGGACCTATAGAATTAAGCTTTACAAAGAAGTTGTAAAGGTAAAACTACATAAGTTCTATATTTGGCCTTAATATCTTATGGGCCATTAATATGCCACACTGGGCAATTTTTTCGGAAACCTCCACGCCGGTTAGAGAGCTTCTTGACCTCTTACTCCATGGCCCCTATCCAGATGGTTTTAAAGCGTTGGAAACTAAAAAAGGGGTGCTTTTTTCTACAACGGAGATCGCCTGGTTCATAGAAGAGGAGTTGCGTCATGATCGTAAGATCCTCACGAAGAACACTCCTCAAAGTCTACAAAGTATGTCTAGTGGTGAACGCAAAAAAGCCTTGTTCTCCTATCTTTTGTCCCAACAGCCAGGGTATATGATACTGGATAACGCTTTTGACAACCTTGATGTTGAAACAAGGGAGTACTTTACAGCTACAATTGAATCTATAAAGGATTCAATACACATTATCCAGGTGCTGAGTCGAAGATCAGATCTGCTTCCATTCATTGATCGCTTTACCTCCTGGCATCGGGGTCAGCTTTACTGGCATAAGAAGGTCCCCATTTCAGCGGGACCATCGGCCAAAGAAAATAATCATTTTGACCAACCCCTACCCTCGCCTTCAGAACAAGTCGTCTACAAACACGGCTCACTCATTGAGTTGAAAAATGTCTCTGTATCGTATGGGGATAAACCCATTTTGGACAAGATCAACTGGAAAATAAAACCGGGAGATTTTTGGGAATTGAAGGGCGCCAATGGAAGTGGCAAAACAACGCTGCTTTCCCTTATCACAGGTGATAATCCTAAAGGCTACGGACAAGACCTTTATTTGTTTGGCCACAAAAAAGGAAGCGGAGAAAGTGTATGGGATATTAAAAAAGAAATTGGGTATGTGACCCCGGCACTCACTGACAGGTTCAGAGGATACCATACAATAGAGCATATGCTGATCTCTGGCCTGGTAGATTCTGTAGGACTGTATATACAACCAACAGATGAGCAAAAGAAACTGGCCGCTTCCTGGCTGTCTTTACTTGGGATGAAAGAGCAGGGGAATAATTACTTCCACGACCTTGGAAAGGGGCAACAACGACTCATTATGTGTGCCCGGGCCATGATCAAACAGCCTTTATTATTGATCCTGGACGAACCCACCTCAGATCTGGACGATGCCTCCGCTGAATTGGTGGTTCAATTGGTCAACAAATTAGGAAAAGAAAGTACCACCGCCATAGTATTTGTATCTCACCGCAATGAACCCGGTTTAACTCCGAAAAGGATCTTGGTATTAGAACAATCCTTACACGGTTCTGTAGGAAATATTTTGAGGTAATCTTCGAATTCAATATCTTAAGGAAAATTGTCTGTTGATGTCATATACCATAGAACATAAGGTGTTACCTGAGTATTTGGAGGTGTTCATCAAAGGCACTATTGTTCCCGGAAAAGAGCTCAAAGAAGCAATGGAGCGTTGGACTACCGTATCAAACTTGTGCATAAAGGAAGACCGGAGATTAATTCTTGCATTCATTGATCTAGAAGGACGACATTCCACAGATTCCAAATTTAGTCTGGTTGATGCGGCGGCAAGCTTTGGATGGCGTCCAGA
The DNA here is from genome assembly GCA_024639765.1 of Eudoraea sp. Classification (GTDB taxonomy): domain Bacteria; phylum Bacteroidota; class Bacteroidia; order Flavobacteriales; family Flavobacteriaceae; genus Muriicola. The sequence continues at coordinate 19,059 of JAHEHU010000007.1, read as the reverse complement.
GTACAAGTTATCTGTAGTTGTTAAGAACGAAGATCAACTAAATCACCTTTCATTTACCCAAACGGTTATGAATAATCTTGGTTACGAGATGAAACTTTTCAAAAAGAAACGAGAGGCACTAAAATGGCTTTTGTCCTAGAAGCAAAAAACCGCCCTTAATAGGCGGTTTTTTTCTTATTTAAATACTTACTAGCTATTTGGCTTTGTCTTCTTTTCCTTTAAGGTATCATACATTACCGGGGTAGCAATAAACAAAGAGGAATATGTACCTACTATGATCCCTATGATCATGGCAAACATAAATCCTCTCAAGGTTTCTCCCCCAAAAACAAAGATCGCCAGCAGCACTACAAGTGTAGTTAAAGAGGTGTTCAATGTTCTGCTCAGTGTACTATTCAGCGCCAGATTGGTATTGATCCCGTGGTTCCAGCCTTTTTCATTGATGATCTCCCGTATACGGTCAAAAACAACTACCGTATCATTAAGAGAGTACCCAATTACCGTAAGTATCGCGGCAATAAAGGCCTGATCTATTTCCATGCTAAATGGCATGTAAGGGCTGAAAAAGGAGAACACTCCCAGTACTACGACAATATCATGGAATACTGCTACAACAGCTCCCAGTGAAAATTGCCACTTTCTGAATCGAAGAAGGATATAAAGGAACACAACCGCCAGGGACCCAAAGATGGCCCATACGGCGTTCTTCTTAATGTCATCTGCAATAGTAGGACCAACCTTCCTGTATTTCATGACCCCTATGTCTTCATTGGGACCTCCTGGGACAAATTCTTCATAGGTTACCCCATCTGGTAAATATTTTTGTAGGGAAGTAAATAATATGCCAAGGATCTCATCGTCTACTTCTGTACCCTGCACATCTACTTTGTATTTTGTCGTAACCATGATCTGATTGGCATCCCCAAATGTTTTTGCACTGGCACTCCCTAATGTTGTTGTAAGATCGTTCGTAATCTCCGTAGGGCTCACCGGATCAATGAAGCGGATCTGGTAATTCCTTCCCCCAACAAAATCTACTCCCTGGTCCAGGCCACGAGTAGTAAGTGAGAAGACACTCGCAATAATGACGATTCCCGAGATAATAAAAGAAATCTTTCTTTTACTAAGAAAGTCGATGTTGACGTTCTTGAAAAGATTTTTGGTCATAAAGGTGGAGAAAGTAAGGGATCTTCCCTTTCCTGAAATATACCAGTCTACTAATAACCTTGTAATAAATATAGCCGTAAACAAAGACGTTAGGATACCTATGATAAGGGTAGTTGCAAATCCTTTGATGGGTCCGGATCCAAAAACAAGAAGGATCAATGCTGTTAAACCTGTTGTGATGTTCGCATCCAGAATAGAGGATAACGCATTGTTAAAACCATCATTGATAGCCTGCCCTTTTCCTTTTCCTTTCTCTACTTCCTCTTTGATCCTTTCAAAAATAAGTACGTTGGCATCTACAGACATACCTATAGTTAAAACAATACCTGCAATACCGGGTAAGGTAAGCACTGCCCCTAAACTGGCCAATACACCAAATATCAGGATGATGTTGAAACTAAGTGCGATATCTGAAAAGATCCCTGCCTTTCCGTAATAAAAGATCATCCAGATCAATACGAAGACCATGGCAATCATAAAGGAGGTAAAACCACTATCTATGGCCTCTTGTCCAAGGGAAGGTCCTACAACAAAAGAATCGATAATATCTGCAGAAGCCGGTAATTTACCTGCCCTGAGTACATTGGCAATATCTTTGGTCTCATTTACTGTAAATGTCCCTGTGATCTCTGAACTACCTCCAGAAATACCTCCTACCTGAGAAACTCCAGGGGCGGTATATACTTTATTATCCAGAACAATGGCAATCCCGGTATTGTTAAGGTTAGCTTCACTTGTAAGTTTTTCCCATTCCTTGGCACCACGAACGTTCATATCCATACCTACTGCAGGCCTGTTGAACTGGTCGAACTGGTCTCTGGCATCACTTACGACGTCTCCACTGATTCGTGGTAAGGCGTCTCTATTAGATTTTAAGGCAAATAACCCTGCCACTTCAGAATCCTGGGAAGGACGTTCCCATAGGAATTTTGTAAATTGAACATCGGCCGGTAATAATCTTCGGATCTCCGGCATTCTGAGCCATGAGCCTATCTCAGCAGTATCTTTTATGGCGGCTACAGCAATGGCGTACCCGGGACCGTTCAATTGCAATTTTTCAAAAAGCGGATTGCTTTCGGCAGTAAGGTCTAGCGAATCCTGAGCTACATCAGATAACAAAGAATCTATTTCAGAAGCTTCTTTAACCTCATCTTCAGGAGTTACTTCCACCATGGTCTTTAGGCGATCATTGGCCTGAATAAAAAAGTTGATCAGGCTTTGATTCCCGGGCTCATAGGTTTCCCAGAACTCGAGTTGGGCCGTACTGGAAAGCAGATCTTGTGCTCTGGCGATATCTCTTGCTCCCGGCAGTTCAACCAGAATACGTCCCGAAGTACCTTCCCGCTGTATATTTGGCTGTGTTACCCCAAATCCATCAATTCTTTCACGAAGTACCTCAAATGCTGAGACTATAGATTCGTCGATCTTTCTTCGGATAATAGGTTTTACCTGATCATCTGTCATTTGAAAGTTGATCTCGTCACTCAATCCCTTATTCGCAAATATGTCTGGGGCGGCAAGTTTGGTATCTCCTTTTATATTTTCAAAAGCCTCAAAGAAAAGATCGAGGTAGGTATCATCACTATTTTTTGATGCCGTATCTGCATCGGCAAGTGCCTTGTTGAACACAGGGTTCTTAGTGTTGTCTGCCAGTCCTTTTAAGATGTCCTTTACGGAGATCTGAAGCGTTACATTGATCCCTCCTTTAAGGTCTAAACCTTTGTTAAGCTCTTTCTTTTTAGCGTCCTTGTAGGTTGTGAAACCCAGAACAGTGTTGTCGCCTATAGAATCCAGATAACGGGCTTCCAGAGCCTCGCGTTCTGCGACATAATTTTCAACGGTAGACGGGATCTGTGCAGTAGCATATGTCTCAGCTTCGCCTTCCACTTTACTGGTAATGAAGGTGTAAGAGAGTTGGTAAATACTTACAAGCCCGAACAAGAAAGCAAAAAGCTTAATCAGTCCTTTATTTTGCATCTGTGATTTGAATTAATTGATGGTATTCGTAAATAGCGTGCAAATATATCATTTCCAACAGGAACTGACAATTTATTTGCTGGATTTATAGCCCGATAGAAACCACTGCACACCCTTGGTTTTTTTGTCGGTTTTGGTCAAAAAAAAGGCGTTCTCAAAGGAACGCCTAGTGTTTTCTTTAGAATTCTAAACTTAGACGTCTAATAAGTTGTTTGTATTTCTTACGCCTTCGGCACTTTCCTGCATTTTGGCTTTCTCAGCTTTGTCGAGATCAATTTTTACGATTTTCTCGATGCCATTTCTACCTAAGATAACAGGTACACCTATACAAATGTCCTTCAAATCGTATTCTCCGTCAAGAAAGGTGGAGCAGGGAAATAACTTATTCAGATCACAAGCAATGGCTTGTACAATTCCTGAGACGGCGGCACCGGGAGCATACCAGGCGCTGGTACCCAATAGTTTCGTGAGCGTTGCTCCTCCAACTTTGGTATCTTCCACCACTTGGGACAAACGATCTGCGGATAGGAATTCAGATACTTTTACACTATTTCTTGAGGCATGTCTGGCGAGGGGCACCATTCCTGTATCGCTATGACCACCTATTACCATTCCATCCACATCAGAAATAGGGGCTTCCAGAGCCTCAGCCAGTCGATATTTAAATCGAGCGCTATCTAGAGCACCTCCCATCCCAATAATGCGATTCTTGGGAAGACCAGTGATCTTGTGGACCAAATAGGTCATGGTATCCATAGGGTTACTAACCACTATTAAAATTACATTAGGTGAATGTTCAATTAGGCTGGTAGCTACGGTTTTTACAATTCCTGCATTGATACCTATAAGTTCCTCTCTGGTCATACCGGGTTTTCTGGGAATCCCTGAGGTAATCACAGCTATGTCACTATTGGCTGTCTTGGAATAATCGCTTGTGGTTCCTGTGATCTTGGTATCAAAACCATTCAATGAGGCCGTTTGCATAAGGTCCATCGCCTTCCCTTCCGCATAACCTTCTTTTATATCTAACAAGACCACTTCCGAAGCAAAATCTTTTATGGCAATGTATTCCGCACAACTTGCCCCTACGGCACCAGCCCCTACTACTGTAATTTTCATATTTCTATATTTTTATTATGTTTTATTACGCCCTAAACAGTCCTCTGTATCCAGGCATTTTTGATGATTTTCCTTTGACTTTTTAGCCTCACAAAAATAGCAAATTTTAACATAATTCGGGGGAAGCGCGGATGGAATATTTTGTTGTAGCCCATTAAAAGAACTAAAATCCCGGATCTTTCCTGCATTGAATAGATGACGTTCATCGAATAAATTACATTTCAGTATGCCGTTCATCGATAATTGGCAATAGATAGGAGGTTGGGCTCGTTAGGAATTCAACTAAAGTTCCCAAACCTAAAAAACCTACATTTTGAAAAAGCTAGCATCCCTCATGGCCATCATTGCCATTATCCTGGCCAGTAACTGTTCCAGAGTACCGGAAAATAATGATCCTATCATTGGCATCTGGGCAAAGACAGATATCACTACTACATCAGAAACAGGGCGTCAAAACATAAGACAGGAATGGATCTTCAACGATGTGTTTTTGGGAAGATATCACTCATATAACGGAAATACACTTGATGTGAAGACCGATTTTAGCTGGACCATAGATAATGGAGTGTACACCATCTCCTATCCAGGTACTGATAAATCAAACGATACAGTAAGCATGAAACAATCTGAGGAAGGTCAGATCCTGGAAGACACCCAGGGCAATGTCCTGGCTCACAGAGAATAATATTTCCCCTGCTTTTTTCCTAATAATTGCAAAACAGCCTTCCAATTGGAAGGCTGTTTTTATATAGTGGTTATTTGGTTGTTTTTTTCTATCTGAACCCAACGCTTAGACCAATCGAAAGATTGTTAAATGCAGCTATCGTATAATCTGCATGAAGACGGAAAAATCCCAACTTAAGCTTGGTCCCTATATTAGCGGTAACGCCGCTGGCATCTTTTGTTAGTGTAAATGGATCTACGTAGGTATTTTGAAAAGGCCCTGACTGAACCGTATATGTCCCTAGGACAGCTGTTTCCGATTTTCCGGTCATATAACCCAAACTCCCATAAAAGTTAATAACAGGCAACTTGGTTGATACCACGGCTTGAAATACCCAGGTATTGATCTTCGCATCTATCTGTTGATCAGATCCTGCAATAATACTGGTATCTGTAAAATCATACGTTCCATTTATATGGGTATACCCTATTACCCCGGAAATTGCCACAGGAAGTAACTTATCTGCCGGCAGGTGTTTCGTAAATTCATGTTGTATCCCAACACCATATAAGCCAATAGCGACATCATCGGTTTTGATCTTTGGAAGGAAACGTGCTTTTAATTCAGTGCCTTTTATAAGACCAACACTACCCTGTAAATAACCAGATGGAATGAAATTAATCCCCTCGGATGCAAGTCCGGTAGGTAGGTCAAATTCTTCTCTGGAGGTTATTCCGGGAGCAATTTCCGCCTCTACATATACCCTGATCCCCTCTAGATCGCCTAAAGCGGAGGATACCGTCTTAGAAGTGCTTCCATCAACAAACTGCAGGTTCTCATAGTCGGCCGTATTTAAAACAAAGGTCTTTTTATCATCCTTGTTCTTAAAACCCGTAATATTCCCAATAATGGAAATCTCAAAACCTCCCAGTGGTTTCGCATCCCCGGTATTGAACCAGGAGCCCGAAATACTATAAATAGCACCTTCTGAAACAGGAGCCAGATAGTCATTCATAAAAGTTTCTGCATCTTCCACACCAGCCGTAAATAGATCGTTGGCATTGGATTGTGCCTGCAAGGCAAAGACACAGAACATCATCATAGCAAAAAGTAGATTTTTCATATCGTAATAATTTTGCCTAAAACTAAAAAACTCGCACCGGTAGTGCGAGTTTTTGTTGTGTAACGGCTTTTTTTATGCATCAATGTTCGCATATACCGCATTTTTCTCAATAAATTCTCTTCTTGGCGGAACTTCATCACCCATCAACATTGAGAAGATCCTGTCAGATTCAGTGGCATTATCTATAGTGACTTGTCTTAAGGTTCGATATCCTGGATTCATGGTAGTATCCCACAATTGTTCGGCATTCATTTCTCCCAAACCTTTGTATCGCTGAATACTCACTCCACCTTTATAGCTCTCTGCAATGGCATCTCGTTCTTTGTCATTCCAGGCATAATTCTTTTTGCTTCCCTTTTTTACCAAATAGAGCGGTGGCGTGGCAATATACACATGGCCCGCTTCTATCAATTCCCGCATATACCGGAAGAAAAAGGTAAGGATTAGTGTTTCAATATGGCTACCATCCACATCGGCATCACACATAATGATCACTTTATGATAGCGCAATTTTTCCAAATTTAGTGCCTTGCTGTCTTCTTCGGTCCCTATCGTTACCCCTAGGGCCGTATAGATGTTCTTGATCTCCTCATTTTCGAAGACCTTGTGTTGCATGGCCTTTTCCACATTGAGGATCTTACCCCTCAAGGGTAATATGGCCTGAAAGTTCCTGTCCCTTCCCTGTTTGGCGGTACCTCCGGCCGAATCTCCCTCTACAAGGAACACTTCACAGAGGGCGGGATCTTGTTCTGAACAATCAGATAATTTTCCGGGTAGTCCCCCCCCGCTCATAACATTCTTTCGCTGTACCATTTCACGAGCCTTGGAAGCCGCGTGCCTTGCCTGTGCTGCCAGGATCACCTTTTGTACAATGATCTTTGCATCATCCGGATGTTCTTCCAGATAGTTGGTAAGCATCTCAGAAACAGCCTGACTAACAGCTGAGGATACTTCCCTGTTCCCCAGTTTCGTCTTTGTCTGACCTTCAAATTGAGGCTCTGCTACTTTCACAGAAACAATAGCTGTAAGTCCTTCCCTGAAATCATCTCCCTGGATCTCAAATTTCAATTTGTCCAGCATCCCCGAGGCATCTGCATACTTCTTAAGGGTAGTAGTTAATCCTCTTCTAAACCCGGAAAGGTGGGTACCTCCTTCATGCGTATTTATATTGTTCACATAGGAATGGAGGTTTTCTGTATAGCCTGTATTATAAACCATAGCCACTTCAACCGGGATATCATTCTTTTCCCCTTCCATGGCAATAATGTTCTGGATAAGGGATTCTCTGTTGCCATCCAGGAATCTTATAAACTCCTTCAGGCCTTCTTCGGAATGGAATACATCCGAAATAAATTCCCCATCTTTATCTTTTTCCCTCCTATCCGTTATGGTTATTGTAATTCCCTTGTTAAGATAAGCCAATTCACGCATCCTGTTGGAAAGCGTCTCATAGCTAAATTCAATGGTTTGGCTAAAGATCTTTTCGTCTGGATGGAAGGTAACAACCGTACCTCTGTCCGAAGTTGAACCAACGCTTTTAACGGGATACATGGCCTTACCGCGCTCGTATTCTTGTTCCCATATCTTACCATCTCTGTGTACAGATGCCTTTAAGGTATTAGATAAGGCATTTACAACAGAAACACCAACTCCATGAAGACCACCGGAAACTTTATAAGAATCCTTATCAAATTTTCCACCGGCACCTATCTTGGTCATCACCACCTGAAGCGCAGAAACACCTTCTTTTTTGTGCATATCCACAGGAATACCCCTACCATTATCCTTTACAGAAACGGAATTATCTTCATTAATGATCACACCAATGGTATCACAATGGCCACCCATGGCCTCATCAATGGAGTTATCTACCACTTCGTAGACCAAGTGGTGCAACCCCCTAACGCCAACATCACCAATGTACATGGAAGGGCGCATCCTTACATGCTCAATTCCTTCCAGGGCCTGAATACTATCCGCCGAATAATTGTTCTTCTTCTTATCTTCGCTCATATAACCGTTTAAGTTGTTCTCATTAACATTTACTCCTGATACCCTCTACTAAGGCTATGCATAAAAAAACCATCTAAAAGGTTAAAAATCAGATAGGTTTATCTTCCTAAAAACCCTGAGGACAGCCCTGTAAAAAGTAATCTCACAAATATAAGCAATAGCCCATGAAATATAGGGATTGCAGCAAATGTAAGTCCCTAAGTTATCAACAATTTAACAACAATTTTTGATGGTTTTACAAGATTCGGTGTTTTTTGGAAATTCCATGATATTTGTTAGCTTTTTTGGAAGCAAAGAAGGGTAATTTTACAGCTGAAAGTAAATATTTGATCAATATGGCTGATTCCAGAGCAGTTTCCCTCAAATTTATGTCTCATATCCAAAAGGTAGTAGACGTTCAAAGCAGAATTATCTACTTTTTACTAAGCCTAATTTTCGCTTTTGCAGTTACCTATTTTATTAATGAACCCGGATTAGACCAGGCTCAGATCTATGTTTTGTTTCTGTTATTTTTAGCGATCAGCCTTTGGGTCACGGAAGCCATTCCCCCTTTTGCAGTTGGATTAATGATCTTCGGTTTTCTGATCTTTGCAATGAATAGTTACTACTCACAAATAGACCCCGACAATGTAAGACAACATTATATTGGTTATATCAATTCCTGGTCCAGTAGTGTTATTTGGCTAATGCTGGGTGGATTTTTTATTGCTGAGGCCATGAGTAAGACCAATTTGGACAAAACTATTTTTAGACTTTCCGTAACCAGATTTGGAACGGCTCCAAAAAAAATACTTCTGGGTCTTATGCTTACAACTGCCCTTTTTTCAATGGTAATGTCTAATACCGCAACCACGGCCATGATGATTGCCTCCGTGCTGCCCTTTCTTAACACCGTGGATAAGAATGCCCCAATATCCAAAGCTATCCTTATTGGGATTGCCGGTGCTGCTGCTATTGGAGGTATGGGAACCATCATAGGATCTCCCCCCAATGCAATTGCCGTTGAAGCACTAAATAACCACGGAATTAAAATAGGGTTCCTTGAGTGGATGATGATCGGTTTTCCCATGGCCATACTTCTAACAATATTATTTTGGTTCCTGTTAACCAAAAAATACATCCCTAAAACAAAAAAATTAAAGATCTCCATTGAGGAAGAAGTACAAAGTACAGATATGGAGACCATTAAATTTGAGCTTATTAAAAGGCGAATAGTGCTTGCGGTACTTGGGCTAACACTTTTGCTATGGCTTACAGAAAAATTACACGGTATTCCCGCATCTGTAGTCTCCTTATTGCCAATAATTCTGCTAACAATGTCGGGTATCGTGAATGGAGATGATGTTAGAAAACTTCCATGGGATACGTTAATGCTTGTCGCCGGCGGCCTAGCCTTAGGCCTTGCTATAAAAGAAACAGGCTTGGCAAATTTCTATGTGGATAAGATTAAAGATTTTGAATTAAACTTTTATGTACTGGTACTTTTATTCGCTTTTCTAACCGTCATCTTATCTAATATTATGAGTAATACGGCGACAGCCACAGTGCTGATACCCATAGGTATCGTTTTAACCTTTCAAAACCCCGTAGTTCTCCCTTTGGTGATAGGTTTTTGCGCCTCCATGGCCTTATTTTTGCCCATCTCAACACCTCCAAATGCCATTGCATTCAGTACAGGAAGACTAGAACAAAAAGATTTTAGGTTTGGTGGATTGCTTTTAGGTTTACTTGGGCCTCTTATAATAACGGCAATGGTCTTGCTTACCTATATTTCTTTTGTTTAAAAAGAAAGTTCAATAACCATAGAAGCACCCAGTTGGGTGCTTCCTGCGACAAATTCAACCATCCAATTAAATTTGAAATTGATTTTATTTTACATAGGCATCTGCATGGACCTTTGCCACCGCTCTTCCCGAAGGATCGTTCATATTCTTAAAGGCTTCATCCCATTCCAGGGCAATTTGCGTGCTACAGGCCACGGAGGCCTCCTGAGGAACACATAAGGCAGCGGCATCTGAAGGAAAATGTGATTCAAAAATAGATCGGTAGTAAAATTCCTCCTTGGACCCGGGTGTTTGAATGGGAAAACGAAATTTTGCATTGGCTAGTTGCTCATCTGATACTTCCTGGTCCACTATTTCCTTAAGCGTATCTATCCAACTATACCCTACCCCGTCCGAGAATTGTTCTTTTTGTCTCCAGGCTACACTTTCAGGGAGATATGATTCGAAGGCCTTACGAACCACCCATTTTTCCATACGTTCCCCATTGATCATCTTATCCTGAGGGTTGATCCTCATGGCTACATCCATAAATTCCTTATCCAGGAACGGCACTCTGCCCTCAATGCCCCAGGCCGCCAATGACTTATTGGCTCTCAAGCAATCATACATATGAAGTTTTTTCAGTTTACGCACTGTTTCTTCGTGAAACTCCTGTGCATTGGGTGCCTTATGAAAATACAAATAACCTCCGAATAATTCATCTGCTCCTTCCCCGGATAGGACCATTTTTATTCCCATAGATTTAATGACCCTTGCCATGAGATACATGGGGGTAGAGGCTCTAATGGTTGTAATATCATAGGTTTCCAGGTTGTAGATCACATCTTTAATGGCATCCAGACCTTCCTGTATGGTGAATTTTATCTCATGGTGAACGGTTCCTATATGCGAGGCTACTTTTTTTGCTGCTGCCAGGTCCGGAGATCCCTCAAGACCCACGGAGAACGAGTGAAGCTGAGGCCACCAGGCATCAGAGGTATCGTCAGATTCGATCCGTTTCTGGGAATATTTCTTGGCAATAGCCGAAGTTACCGATGAATCCAAGCCACCGGAAAGCAATACCCCATAAGGCACATCAGACATTAGTTGACGGTGTACAGCCGCTTCAAGGGCGTCACGGATGGCCTCTATGCTCGTCTCATTGTTTTTTACTGCCTCATACTCCATCCAGTCGCGCGTATACCATTGCTTCAATTCACCATCCGAGCTTTCCATGTAGTGCCCGGGTGGAAAAAGTTCAATTTTTGTACAGATTCCCTCCAACGCTTTTAACTCTGAGGCCACATAGAACGTACCATTCTTATCCCATCCCATATAGAGGGGAATGATCCCCATATGATCGCGAGCAACAAAATAGCTGTCATTCTCGGAGTCATAGATGGCAAAACCAAATATCCCATTCATCTCATCCAGAAAAGCCGGACCTTTCTTCTGATATAAGGCGAGGATCACCTCACAATCAGATTCGGTCTTAAAATGATAGCTATCGGCAAATTGCTTTCTTAGTTCCCTATGGTTATAGATCTCGCCATTGGCCGCAAGGATCAGTTTTCCATCTTCACTTATTAAAGGTTGTTTCCCTGAAGCTGGATCTACAATCGCCAAACGTTCATGGGCAAGTATCGCTTTGTCATTCGAATATATCCCACTCCAGTCCGGACCCCTATGTCTTACTTTCTTGGCCATTTCCAGTAACTGGGGCCGCAACACTTCAGTACTTTCCTTTACATCAAAGGCACACACAATTCCACACATTGTAATTTTTATTTTTATTGATCTGACAAAGATGAGAATTCAGTTTAAAATAGAAAACATATATACCTTTTTAGATTACTATTCATTACTATAATTTATTATTAGGTTATATTTTGTAATAACAAATGACAATTCTCCTCCGCCTAAGCGCAAATTGTAAGAAGTATAAATTTTAACGACTCTTTATAAGAAAAAGAGGCCTTAAGAGCTTAGCTTTGATAAACTTAAAATCAATCTTTATGAAAAATGTACTAACACTTGCGATCATGGTATGCGCCATGGTATTTACAAGCACAACTTTTGCACAAGAATTTAGTGGGATGGATAAAAGTCCTATGGATATGGCATCCTATCCAACAGATTACAAAATTTCTGACAAAGCAGTCCGCGTAATTTACAGTAGACCTCAACTTAAAGGGCGTTCTATGGAAGAATTAGCACCTGCCGGTAAGGTATGGAGAACTGGGGCGAACGAAGCCGCAGAAATTACCTTTTTTAAAGGTGCCACTGTTGGCGGACAAAAAGTGGATGCCGGGACATATGCACTTTTCACTATTCCGGGAGAAAATGGCTGGACGGTAATTCTAAACAAAAATTTGAACCAGTGGGGTTCTTATTTCTATGATGAATCTGGTGATGTAGCGAGAGTAAATGCAAATGCATCAACTGCCTCTGATTCTGTGGAAGCGTTTTCTATTACTTTTCAGGATGTAGATAATGGAATTCATATGGTAATGGGATGGGGTACCACCAGAGTGGCCGTGCCTATTCAATTTGTTATGTAATCTTTTGATTTATAAATTCAAAAGCCGAAGGTTTCCCTTCGGCTTTTTCTTTTGGTAATGGCATTATTCTTATCCAAAGAATCCAACCTAATGTGTAGTCTTACTTCTTATTTCCGCCAGACTTTTTCTCCTTTATCTTAACATAGATCAGTTTCTTTCTGCCCTTGGCATCTTCGCGCCTTTCAATATCAAATTCCCCCAAAGCATTAATAAGGGGAGTTAGTTTTTGATAGCCATAGTTACGTGAATCGAAATTAGGTTGCTTTTTCTGCAGAAGACTGCCAACATCGCCAAGAAAAGCCCAGCCGTCATCATCTGCTACATCATCTACTGTTGTGGTGATCAGCTGTATATCTTTTTTGGTGATCTTGTCCACGCCACTCTTTTTGTCCGTTTTATTTCCGGCGGTATCCGTACTGCTCTCCTCAGATTGTTTTTTGAGGATCTCTATATAGATAAACTTATCACAGGCCACTATAAAAGGATTAGGTGTCTTCTTCTCTCCAATACCAAAAACCTGCATCCCGGCTTCCCTTAATCGTGTTGCCAGCCGTGTAAAGTCACTATCACTACTCACAAGGCAAAAACCATTGACCTTGCCGGAATAGAGAATATCCATAGCATCTATGATCATCGCAGAATCTGTGGCATTCTTTCCTGCGGTATACCCATATTGTTGTATTGGTGTAATGGCATTTTCGAGCAGTACATTCTTCCATTTACCAAGTCTTGGATTTGTCCAATCCCCATAGATCCTTTTAATGGTTGGGTTGCCATATTTTGCAATCTCCTCCATCATTTCCTTTACATAGGCTGAGGGAATATTATCTCCATCTATCAATACTGCCAAATTGATGTCCATCGTTCTCTATTTTATGCAAAGAACGGCATTATAAGGTAAAAACTTGAACATGGGGCATTTATTCTACCGCCAGAATGAATGAATAGCAGGGACTGGTTTTGTTAAGGATAGGATTTACCTCATAATTACTTTAAGTTTATAGCTGTAAATATTTTAAGTATGACACGTTTCACCTTTAAAGCAGTAAGTTTAGGGATATTGGTATTACTAAGTATTTCTCAATGTGATATCAGAAGATCAAGCAGTGTCATTCAGGATTTTTATGAGCTAAGAATTTATACGTTAACCGATGATTCTCAGGAACAGCAGATGGACACATATCTGGAAAAGGCATTTCTCCCTGCCTTAAAAAGAAACAACGTTCATAATATTGGTGTCTTTAAATTTATACCCGAGATCCAGGATAGTATAAAACAAATCTTCGTTTTATATCCTATCCAGGCCTCAAGCCAATTCGGACAATTAACAGAAACCCTTTTTAAGGATACTGTCCTGCAAAAACAAGGCAATGCGTTTCTTCATGCCCCTCATGATGCCCCACCTTATGAAAGACTTGAGGTTTTACTCTTAAAACCATTTAAGGATATGCCTATCTTACGTCCTACAACAATCAAAGGTCCGAAGGAAAAAAGGGTCTATGAACTTCGAAGTTATGAATCTCCTACTGAGGCTTTTTATAGAAACAAGGTAGAGATGTTTAATGAAGGTGGTGAAATCACCCTTTTTGAAAAATTAGGATTTAATGCAGTGTTCTATGCCGAGGTACTGGCCGGATCTCGCATGCCTAATCTTATGTATATGACCACTTTTAAAGATTTGGAAACCAGAGACCAGCTTTGGAAGACCTTTTTTGAATCACCAGAATGGAAAGCACTTAGTAGTGATCCCTATTACAAGAATAATGTAAGTAAAGCAGATATAATGTTACTGTACCCTACAGAATATTCAGATTATTAAGATCTCCCTACTCCATTTTAGTAAGTATGAATTCTACGCGTCTGTTTTGGCGCCTCCCTTCCACAGTAGTATTGAGTGCAATTGGAAGGCTTCCTCCATGGCCTTTCCATGAAATGCGGTCTTTAGGCAGGCCCAGGGTTATGAAATAGTCGGCCACAGCTTTGCATCGGTTGTTAGATAACTTTAAATTATAAGGTGCAGTGCCCACATCATCCGTATGGCCATGGATCACTATGTGTAAGCTGGGGTCGGAAGCTAAAAATTCATAGGTCTCTTTTAAATAGACCTTGGCACCTTCTATCAACTCAAACTCATCAAAATCGAAAAGGACATGTTGAAAAAGATGCGTAGTATTTAAAGTTAAAGCCTTCTTTTTTACGGACGTATCTGCCAAAATATCTTCGACATCAGATTCAGGACCGGTTAGAGAAACCATATCGACATAGTAATATGCCCCTTGTTTTGCTCCTTTCTTAAATAGAAATTTGCGCGTACGGGCATTATTCTTGAAATTCCCCAATGTCACATACTGTTCATTGCCTTTAGCCACGTATGGTGTGGAGACCAACATCCAATCTTTAGTATCATTAGCAAAATGAGAATAGCCAATTTCCAGATACGAAAATGAATTATCGGTGTCCTTGTATAGATGCATTTTTGAAAGCTCTTTACTTATTTCGAAATTGAGCGCGCTCTCAGAAAAGACCACCCCAAATTCATTGATGGCAAAATCTGAACGTTCTGCCAGGCTCACAAAAAAAGATAATTCATAGGTCACTCCTTTTTTTAAAGGGGAAAGGAGTTTGGCTTGCATGTATTCCCTGTAATCATTGGGTGCGTATAAATAAAAGCCGGCATAGCCCTCGCCAAAATCAGCGATTTGGGTTCCGTTGAAGTTCTTTGGGGTACCCATGGCCGTACTACACCCGTGAAAGTAATCTGTTGAGCCTTTTGTGGGCGTACTCCAACTCACTACATCATCATTAAAGTTGCCTAGTCTGGCAGGGCAAGCCTTATGATCCTCAAAACTTGGATTCATCACCAAATTTTGTGAAAAACCGGTACACGTTCCCCAAAGGAAAAGTACTTGTAAGCCAAATTGAACAATCTTCTTCATCCTGATGAATCTATTGCCTCTTCAAGTTAAAAATAATGAAAGTCCGTGTCTTGGAGTGGTTTACATCGATTTGGTTCGTCAAAGAGCACGTATTTAAGGGCATACCGCTACAGAAGCCTAATCTTTAACGGCCTTTAATCCTCCATTTCAATACGCTAAAAATCGAATTTGTAGGAAGCACCTGCAAGGACCTGCAAACTCTGTACCCTAAAATTGGCCCATTGCTGGTAATCATTATTGGCAAGATTACTGGCTTTCGCAAAAATAGAAAGTTGGTTGCTCAATCGGTATCCTATGTGCGCATTTGCATCGAAGAAACTATCTAAGGTTAGGATACTGGCCGGGTAATCCTGGGGTTGTGCATTCGCAATGGCAACCGCACTTAGATCTTCTCGTTCTCCTACAAAGAATACATTGGCTCCCATAAACCATTGCTCATTTATCTGATAATCCATAAATAGGGAACCCTTCAGATTTGGTAAGTTCCAGGCAGGGTTATCTGTTTCTGTGTCATATTCATAAATAGAGGCATTGATCCCCAATGTAAAATTTCGGTTCACATCTACATTAAGTTCTCCAAAGATTCCAAGTGTTTTTACATCATCATAAAAGACCTCAAAGGAATTGCCATAATAATAGCCTTTTTCATCATCCCGGAAACTGTTTTGAGGATTGAGTTTAAATAAAGGTTTTCTGTTCTCAGCCATGTATGATCCTCTGATATTGTAACTAAGGTTTGGTAAAAGCTGACCCTTAAACCCAATGTTGGCCATGTATTGCTGATCTGTTGGTAAAATTGTCAACGTGGGGGAGACATACGGATTAGTCTCTACATAGTCTGCATAAGAATTTTGAGTTAATTGTCCGGAAACTCCTCCGTACACAACAACCATATCTTCGAGCAGGCGGTACGATGCGGATACCTCCGGATAGATATAGAAATTGCTTTCATTGGTTTCCCCATCCATCCCATATACCAGGTTTGCCCCAAGGTTCAGGCTCAGTTCATCTCTAACGATCAAAATACTGGGGCTGATCCCTACTTGCAATTGGGAGTATGCAATGGAGGGCGCGTTGGTGGTGTTATTTACATCGGCATTTATGAATTCCCCTCCAACATAATCACCTTTGGCTGTAAGGGTAAAAACCTCATCACTCAATGGAAATTCAAAGGTTGTTTTAATTAGAGCCCTGTTCTCCCCAGATTCTACCTTGTCCCAAAATCTTTTTACAAATACCTCTCCGTTACTTAAAAAGGAATCTTCCTGATTGAGGTTAGCGCCTAGTTCCACATTATAATATTGTTGTTGTTCATCGATCCCTGCTATGGTTGCGGCATCGAAAATGCCTTCTGGCAAACCATACCAATTGTATAATTGATGTCTTGCAGCAGCACTGATACCCCAGTCAGAATCGCGCCCTCTGTTGGAATAAGCAGCTTCTAGTTTTGTATTGTAAAAATCAGTATTCAATGGGGTAAAATCAAGATCTCCCCTGGAGGAGAAGTGATTAAGGCCTATATCTACCCGCTGGTTTCCACGGTCTATATCCCGACTGGTGTAAAAATCGAGCAAAGCATTGTTAAAATTTCCAAGCCCAAATGAAACAGAGGAATTATATAGTTTTTCGGGGGCTGCTTTCTGTACGGTTGCTGCCTTACCCTTTGCCGGCGTAAAAGTGGAAGCCACGGGAACTGAAAAGATACTGTACCTAACTTCCTTCTTGGCAAGTACGATCGAATCATTCAAAAGAGGTACAGAAGTGATTTTAAAGGCATCTGAAACGGTGGGTGAGTACGGTTTAACCACCGTAACCGTTTCGGTACCCAGGTCTTTCTCATCCTGTCCAAAAACCCCTAAAATAAGGCTTACCCCTGCTATGATCGATAATTTAATCTTCTTTTGCATAAATACCACTTAAATTAGTTTCCTTGAGGATCCACAGAAGCGTTGCGTTCGGCTTCCTTAGCTTTAATATTTGCTAATGCTGTTTGAGCTTCTTCCACGATCGCAGGATATTGAACAAAGTTGGCGATCACACTATCCAAAATATAGGTAGCCTGGAAGGCATCCCCAAGGGCATAGAAGTTTTTGGCCATGATAAGCAATCCTTTTCCTCCCCATTCTTTGTAAGAAGCGTACTCTTTGGCTAGTTTTTGCACTGCCGCGTTACTAGCCTCGTACTCCTCTCTGCCTCGCTTAAAATAAGCATCGTAATAAATTGCTTCGGCAGCTGTAGAACCGCTGGCTATCTTCAAAACTTCCTTATACGCATCTTCTGCTGTGGTTTCATCACCGGTTTTTATTGCAGATCTGGCGATCATTACATGCGCATCGCTTCTTATTCGATCATCAACATTTGCACTGCCCAAGACCTTGTCAGCATAGATCAACGTACGGGCATACTCTTTTTGATCATAATAAACCTTCATTAAATTTTGCTGGGCATAGATACGATTCTGTGGAATGTCTGCTGTATCCTCCAATTTAGTTAAATACGACATGGCTGCCCCGTAATCATTTTTGGCCAACAGCAGTTCACATACTCTGGTAAGCGCTTGCTCAGCATATTCATTTCCTCCTCTATCTGCCACGTATCTATAGGACGCAAGTGCCTTGTCATTTTCCTGTTTTGAAAAATACAATTGTGCCAGGGCAAAGTTGGCGGGAATGGTGTGCATTCCCGACGGGAATTCCTTGAGGTAGGTCTCATAACCCCTGATGGCAGCAGCATCATTTCCCTCCAAATTTTGCTTGTTGGCAGATTCATAGGTAGCATTATCTAATTCAACATCTGATACCTCAACGAAATCGAGGTTCCTGACCCATACAGCGTATTCATTAACTTTCCCCATATCCATATAGACCAATTTTCCGGTATTCACCGCCTGAACAGCTTCCTGACTTTTAGGAAAATCGTTTACGACCTGTTTAAACTTCAGCAGCGCTTCGTTGTTCCTGCTGGCATTATAATGAACCAATCCCTGACGCAAAAGTGCCTGAGGAACCAAACTACTCCCCCTGTATTCTCTGACAAGTTGTTCATACGCCTCTAACCCATCCTGTTCACGGTTCTCGCGGATGTATGAATTCCCCAGTTCAAAAAGCACATCATCTTTCAGCGTAGATTCCGGATATTGAGAAACGAATTTGTTCAGCTCCGATATTTTTGTGTCATTTTTACCCACAAATCCATAGCTTACGGCTTTTTGAAAGGCGGCATAATCCTTTTCTGCTCCGCTACCTCTACCATATTGTGAATAAGCGTCTATAGCGGACTGATATTTACTGGTCACAAAATAACAATCCCCCAGACGCACCAGCGCATCAGATACTTTAGCATCTGAAGCGGATCCCTTTGAATATTCCTTAAAATAGTTACTGGCCGTATTGTAGTCCTTTAGTTTAAAATAAGTATATCCAAGGGTGTAATCCAGTTCCTTAAATTCCGGGGTATTGCGCGCTGCATTGCTTTGTTGAAATTGAATATAGTCTACAAGCGCCTCATCGAATCGATTCAAAAGATAGTTAGCCTCGGCCTTCCAATACCGCGCGCGTGCCGTAAAGAATGCGTCAGCATCATTTTTGACCGCTAAATTCATCACCCCAACAGTCTCGGCATAATCACCATCCAAAAACAGCTCCACACCGCGGTAAAAAGCTACTTTCTGAAAGGTGGCCTTGCTGGCATAATTTTTATTTTTTTCAAGTAGTTCCAGGGCACCTTTAAAATTCCT
>JAHEHU010000121.1 GCA_024639765.1 Eudoraea sp. | reverse complement strand
GCCTTCACTTTCTGTGGCAGGAGGGGTTACAAAGAACGAATACGATTTTTCATTTCCATTCTTTTCAATATTTATTGGGAGGCTTTTTGAATCTACTGTCCAACCTTCTGGCACTCTTAGCTCAAGTGTTCCTTGCACACTCTCTCTTAAGGCCTTTACCGTAACAGGGATCTCCTTTGGAGCAGCATCTGCAAAAATGATGACCTTATCGCGTATGCTGGAGGTTGCAGGAGGTAGGATCTCGAAAGGACTATAGAGTTCTCCCTTGTCTGGTTTTGAATAGCGATATACGACCGGCTTTTCTATTTTTACAGGAATGTCATTGATCTCAAATAAAAAAGTTACCACGAAGGCAGGAGGTGTTTCGGGCTTGCCAATGAGATCAAAATCATCTACTTTGTACATTCCTAAACTTCCTTTTTCTGCCAGCCAATAGGGGCTAGTGTATCCTTTGGTGGAAGGAACACTCAATGGGAGCGTAAATGTCTTTTTTATATTATTATTCAGCGTACTATTTGGCTCCACGGTTATGAGATCACCAATAGATACCGATTTTAAATTAATTAAAGTATTGCTTCTATTGATGGCTTCAATATTCACGTTTACAGCGTTTCCTGGATTAGAGTAAGGAGATTCTGAGGACGCTTCAAGATATAGTCCGGTAATGGAAGCTATAAGATTTTCAAGTTCATTTAATTTGATCTGTTTCCAGTGATCATCCGCAACATTTTGAAGTAAACTATACGCCTTAACAAGATCATTAAGATGAGTGGAGGGATCTTTAAAATTGAAGTGCTCTTCTACGTCATATAGAATTTTTCCAATGGCTTCTCCACCTGCTATACGAGACCAGGAGGTATCAATTCCTTCGAAAAGGTTCGATGGATCATTTCTAGGCATTTCACCCTTTAGTAGTTCAATATATTCAATATCGGAACCTCGAAATGTGGGTCTTCCAAAACCCTGACATAAATGCTGACTGCTGGCGATCGATGCAATTTCGTTGTTAGACATGCCAAGCATAGGGTAATACACACCTATGTCTACATTGATCAGATTCGACTTATCGGTTTTTTCAAAATTTTCCCGACTACCGTAGGCCCACCAGGAAGTATTATAAAATAGGCGTGTTGGTTGCCATAGATCAACGGATCGGAGTTGTTCTTTGTAAGCATTTGCATCTGCTGACAGGTCAAATGCCTCTTTGCTTAGCATGGCAGAAGAGGTATGATGCCCATGGGTAGACCCCGGGGTGCGATGATCAAAGCGATTTATGATGACATCTGGTTTAAAGGCCCTGATGAGATGCACCACATCACCCAGTACTTTTTCCTTATCCCAGATTTGCAATGTTTCATCCGGGTGCTTAGAATAACCAAAGTCGTTTGCACGTGTAAAGAACTGCAATCCTCCGTCCACTCTTCTTGCGGCAAGTAATTCTTCGGTACGTAATACTCCCAATAACTCTCTTAGTTCCGGGCCTATCAGATTTTGCCCCCCATCTCCTCTGGTAATGGATAGGTAAGCAGTTCGGGCGTGTACTTCATTAGACAGGTAGGAAATTAGTCTAGTATTTTCATCATCCGGATGAGCTGCAAGGTACATCGCCGAGCCAAGGAAGTTTAACTTTTCGAGACTATGATATATGTCCGTGGAAGACGATCTCTTGGGAGCCTGACCGTACGTAAAAGAAAGATTTAATAGAAAACCCAATAAAATCAGGAAGTAATGGCGCATGAAGATACCTTTTTAGTTGGTTCCCAAAGATAGAAAGATAAATAGGCTATGGCTGAATTTTACCACTTCTTTAACAGGCTAAACGGCGTCACTACCCTCGTTCTCTGGTGCTTCATCGGAGATAACACAAACTGCTTTCTGAAGCATGAGATTATTGGGGTAGGTAAGTAATTCTCCGTTTTCTTTTCGTAAATGAATATGATACGCCCTTATGTCTTCAATTACATAGGCTCCCGAACTTTCAATTTCTTTATCCATTATCATGATTCTGTCGCCTATTTTGAATGGAAAGGAAAAGAAAAGAATTATACCTGCGGTGACGTTACTGAGAATAGACCATTGAGCAAACAGTGCCACCCCAATTACCGCAAATACCGAAGACAAAATAAGTCCAAGCTCTCGTACATTAACGCCCCAGATCAAGGTAAAGGCAACTATTGTTAAGGTAGTAAATCCAAAGGAAAAGTATTTGCTTACCAGTCTTGTCCTGGCTTCGTTCAGGTCAGAAATACTGCCAACTTTTTTTATGGTCTTGTTAGTTAAGAATCTAACAATTACCACAACCAGGAGAGTAATTCCCGAACTTATAAATTCATCCGTATGACGAATAAAAAAATCTTCCATATAACACTATAAACCCAATGAGTTCCGCAAAGATACGTCCTCATTTCCATTTTGGCGCCAATATGGTGTTTTTAGGGTCTTAATTTTTGAAGCCTTGGTTGTAAGGAACTTTGTATTAGGGCCATAACCACTGGGATATGTGTCTGTCCAGCTCTCAATAGTATAAGGGAAAGAATTGCTGAAATTGATCTGTAAGGTTCTTTTTAGTCCCGGATAAGACAAAGTATAGGTTGTTAATTCATCATTCTTCTTTATACTGGCAAATGCCTCATACGCTTTAATTGGTTGATGTACTAAACGCATATATTCCATGGAAGGGATCACATTTAGTTTATCAACGGGAAGGTCTTCCGGGTTTATCCTGATCTTGTTCCAAAGTTCATTCTCCAAATACGTTTTTTCCAAGCTAATATCCTGGTCTCCTTCTTTTTCAAAATATGAATGAGATACTACCTCAAAAGAATCCCTGTTATTCAACTGAGTGTAGACCTGGCCACACCATTCCTGGATTGACGCGGTAACTTTCAGGGCATGCTGATTATCTTGAACCGGATAGAACGTACTACTCATAATAGAATAGGGATAAATACCCGTCGTGAAATTTTTGGTAGCATTCAGTTTCAATACCGAGATATTTTCTGAAGAATTTCTATCTGCTTTAACTTGTTTGCCAGGCAAAAATGGTTCCGTGACATAGATCATTACCGCAGTGCCAGACCTTAACTCACCGTATCGTGCCTGCTCTAAAGAGTAAGAAGTGATCTCTGCGTCTCCATTATACCAGTAATTTTTAAAATCTTCAGATAAGGGTTTAACCGGAAGCTGCTCAGTACTTTGCGGTGTTTGTTCTTTTTTGCTGCTTGTCATAGCATTTACAGCAAGTAGATCAGTATTCAATTTCTTACAAGAAGTTAAGATAATGAATAGGGATAATAGATAAAATGGAATACTATGACAACTTCTGGGTATCATACTGCAATTTTTTTTTGCAAAACTACCCTATACTCCTGAGGATACCATGACCATTAACGTTTTGTAAACTAAATCTGTTGGCAAACCAACCACATTGGCATAAGAACCTCTTATTTCTGAAATGGCCACGGACCCAAGCCATTCCTGTATTCCATACGCACCTGCCTTATCTAATGGCTTGTATTCGTCAACATAATACTCAATTTCATCAGAAGATAGATCCTTAAAACACACCTTGGTAATACTCGTTGCCACTCGTTGCTCGGCTACCGTAGTAAAGCAAACCGAGGTGATTACCTCATGCCACTGCCCCGAAAGATCTTTTAACATTTGCTTCGCCTCATCTAGATCAGCTGGTTTTGCGAGAGAACGACCATTAAACCATACAACGGTGTCTGCAGTGAGCAAAATGTCCTTTTTTTTGAGGGTATCTTTTATTCCACCAGATTTTAGTTTCGCTAAATAAGCCGCAATCTCTTCGCCTTTTAAGGTATCAGGATAAACTTCGGCTACAGAATTTTTTACTATGTCAAAGGAAATACCCAGTTCTTTCAGATATTGCTGTCTCCTGGGTGAACCAGAAGCCAACAGAATACGGTACGACCTTAATTTTTCGGTTAATGGGTTTTCAATCATTTGCAGCACTGAAATTTTCGAACCAATCGCCGCGTACTTTTAAAACTTGCTTTATGACATCCCTGACACATCCCTTGCCTCCACTTTTATGCGAAACATACCGGCAGATATTTTTAACTTCAGGAACAGCATTTTTTGGACAGGTTGGGATCATGATTTGCTTCATCGCAGGTATATCCGGCATATCATCTCCCATATATAGCACATGCTCAGGATTTATATTATAAAGTTCTAAATATTCATTCAAAGTATCTTCTTTGGCATGCGCCCCTAAATAGATGTCAGTTACACCTAACCCTCTTAAGCGTAGTCTTACGCCTTCATTTGTCCCTCCAGTAATGATACATATATTGTACTCCTTTTGAATGGCTGTCTTGATGGCATATCCATCCTGTACGTTCATTCTTCTAAGGAGTTCCCCCTCAGAGGTCACCAGTACAGTGCCATCGGTTAGCACGCCATCTACGTCAAAAATAAAGGTGGTGATCTGTTTTAAATACGTCTTATAACTTTTTTCCATAGGTTTTTTGTATTGATTCTGAGAGTGTCGTATATACTTTCTTTTGATTAGCTTCTTTTAGTAAAAGTAAATGTTCTTGAAGTGTTCTTGTATCATTGCGTCTGGCAGGCCCGGTTTGGGCATCAAAAGGTGATTGGTTCATTATCTTCTGATACGTTTCATGCATCAGCGGTTTTAATAAATCAAAAGGCACTTTCTGCTCGGTGCAAATTTCAGAGGCCATGAAGTACATGTGATTGGTAAAGTTATTGGCAAATACGGCTGCCAGGTGTAGTTGCCTTCGTTTTTCAGAAGATATCCTGTACACACTACTGGAAATACATTTGGCCAGGTTTTCCAGGTGCACGTAATCCTCTTCATTTTCAGCTTCAATACAAAAAGGAATGGTATCACTGTTTTCTGGAGGTACGCCACTAAAGGTTTGTAAGGGATAGAAAACACCAAGCCTGGTGGTCCCAGAAAGTGCATTCATTGCTATACTACCAGAGGTATGTACCAACAAAGAATTATGTACATTAATTTTTTTCGAAACAGTTTGAATGGCATCGTCCTTTACCGCGAGGATATAAATATCGGCCTTTTTCAATTTGCTATAATCGCTGCCTACGGCCGTCTTTTCCTTGAAGTAATTCAGGGCCTCCTTATTTCTGCCAACAACCTGTACCAATCGTATTTTGGGATGTACAGAAAAAACGTCAAAAAGAAATTTGGCAACATTACCACTGCCAATGAGTACTATATTTAGCATGTTCAAAAATACAATTTTTAAGAAGGATGTGCTTTGTAAAGAATTAACAAATATGTTTAACTTTTTATAGTGATATCAATCCTTATAAAAGCTAAAAAGGCCGTATTTTTGCCCCCGGGAATTGCTATAACGTACAGTATATGATCGCTCAAATAAAAAACATCTTATTTTCTAACCGGCTAATGGCTCTTCTATTTTTGGTTTTTGCAGCTGCCATGGCCATTGGCACTTTTGTAGAAAGTTGGTACAGCACAGAAACGGCAAAGATCTGGATCTACAATGCCAAATGGTTTGAGGTCATTATGGTGCTTTTTGTCATAAACTTTAGCGGTAACATATTTCGCTATCGATTGCTGAAGTGGGAAAAATGGCCTGTATTAATCCTCCACGTATCATGGATCCTCATCATTATTGGTGCCGGAGTTACCCGTTATATTGGCTTTGAAGGAATGATGCCCATTAGAGAGGGAAATAGCGAAAAGGTCTTTTATTCGGATAAGACATACTTCACGGTATTGGTAGATGGAGAAATAGACGGAGAACTTAAACGCAAGCCTTTACAGGAAGATCTGATTGTTACCCCCGAGGGTATTCAATCTTCTTTACCCTGGCGAAATGATTTTAACGGACAAGATTTTAGTGTTTCTTATGTAGGCTTTATTCAAGGGGCCAAGCAAGGATTTGTCCCAGATGAGAGCGGCACACCTTTTTTAAAGATCGTAGAATCTGGCGATGGTAACCGACACGAACATTATATCGCCGATGGGCAAATTGCAAACATCCATAACGTTCTTTTCACGTTAAATAAGGAGACAGAAGGGGCTATCAATATCTTTACTGAGGGAGAAAGCTATCAGGTTATTTCTCCTTTTGAAGGGTCCTTTATGAGAATGGCTGATCAGTTCCAGGGTAAGCTTGCGAAAGATAGTTTGCAGACCTTGCAATTACGTTCTCTTTACAGCGTTGGATCCATGCAGTTTGTATTTCCCGAACCTGTTAGCATAGGGAAATACGGGGTATTGGAAGTGCCCGAAG
>JAHEHU010000120.1 GCA_024639765.1 Eudoraea sp. | reverse complement strand
CAATGAATATAACTATTATGATCCAACCAAGGTACTCCAAAACCGGGAATGTGGTATACACCTGTGATTTGGTGGTTAAGAAGTGTATTTGGTTTTAAAGGATTGGTGAAGGAATTTGATAAAATTTGTTGTAATGCCTCTAGGATGCGGGCAAAAATAACCCGATTTACTTGTTTTTATTACCAGTGTGGCCTTTCTTTGTTTCAGTTCATAAACACATTGAAATTTGTTATCAAGAAAGGTGGAGGGACTAGACCCTGTGAAACCTTAGCAACCCTTTAGCTGCTAAAGAAGGTGCTACATTCTATCACGCCTTTGTGTGACAGATAACGGACAAATAGGTATTCCTGCCTATTTTCATTCTTGATACAAAATACGTTAATCATAACCACCTTACGGTCCTATTAGGTCATGTTGGGTTAGAGGAATATGTGTTTTATAAATAACGATGATGAAAAGAATAGAAGCGCTTTTAGAAGAACGTATCCTCGTATTAGACGGAGCCATGGGTACGATGCTGCAGCGATATCAGTTTACGGAGGCCGATTTTCGCGGAGCTCGCTTTAAGGACTGGCCACATGCCTTACAAGGGAATAATGACCTGTTATCGCTTACCCAACCTGAAGCAATAGCGGAGATCCATCAGAAATACTTTAATGCCGGCGCAGACATAGTAGAGACGAATACCTTCTCAGGTACGTCCATTGCCATGGCAGATTATCACATGGAAGAGCTGGTCTATGAATTGAATTTTGAGTCGGCCAGGATCGCAAAAGAAGTGGCTGTGAAGTGCACTGCCAGAGATCCTCAGAAGCCCCGTTTTGTAGCAGGAAGTATAGGACCAACGAATAAAACAGCCAGTATGTCCCCGGATGTGAATGATCCCGGCTTTAGGGCTGTTTCTTTTGAAGAATTGCGCCTTGCCTATCGGGAACAGGTAGAGGCCCTGCTAGATGGGGGCGTAGACTTGTTGTTGGTAGAAACCGTATTTGATACCTTAAATGCCAAGGCGGCCTTGTTCGCCATTGAAGAAGTAAAGGAGGAGAGGGGCATTGACGTGCCAATTATGATCAGTGGCACCATCACAGATGCCTCGGGTCGCACCCTATCCGGTCAGACAGCCGAATCGTTCCTGATATCCGTATCCCATATCCCATTTTTGTCAGTTGGTTTTAACTGTGCACTTGGGGCAAGTCAATTAGTGCCCCATCTGGAGGTGTTATCCGCAAAAACCCCCTTTGCAGTGTCTGCCCATCCCAATGCAGGATTGCCAAATGCCTTTGGAGAATACGATCAGCGTCCGGAAGAAATGGCCTCTCAGATAAAAGAGTATTTGGAAAAAGGCCTTGTCAATATTGTAGGGGGATGTTGTGGTACTACACCTGCTCATATTGAAGCTATTGCAAAATTGGTTCAAGAATTTGAACCAAGACAATGTTCGGTCCCTGCATGAAGGCTAAGAAACTACATATAGAACAGGATCACTCAGCTTCCAGGCCTTCAGAGGATAAGCATGCAGACAGCAAGTACCTTAAACTTGCAGGACTGGAACCCCTGATCATTACTCCCGAAAGTAATTTTATTAATGTTGGAGAACGCACCAATGTGGCAGGGTCCCGTAAATTCCTCCAGCTCATCAAAGAGGGGAAATATGATGAAGCCGTTGAGATTGCAAGACACCAGGTGGAGGGTGGAGCTCAGATCATTGATGTAAATATGGACGATGGCCTAATTGACGGAAAGGAGGCTATGGTGAAATTTCTCAACCTTATACTCGCGGAACCGGATATTGCCAGGGTACCCATCATGATAGATAGTTCTAAATGGGAGATAATTGAAGCCGGCTTGCAAGTTGTGCAGGGGAAATGCGTGGTAAATTCTATCAGCCTGAAAGAAGGGGAACAGGAATTTATAAGACAAGCCAAATTAATTCGTCGTTACGGTGCTGCTGTGATAGTCATGGCTTTTGATGAAAAAGGGCAGGCAGATGACTATGATCGCCGACTGGAGATCGCCAGCAGATCTTATGACATCCTGGTGAACAAGGTGCATTTTCCACCGGAAGATATCATCTTCGACCTCAATATTTTTCCTGTGGCAACTGGGATGGAAGAACACAAAAACAACGCGGTTCACTTTATTGAGGCTACCAAATGGGTGAGGGAAAATCTTCCCCACTGCAGTGTAAGCGGAGGGGTGAGTAATGTATCATTTAGTTTTAGAGGGAACAATACAGTACGCGAAGCCATGCATTCGGTCTTTTTATACCATGCCATCAAGGCCGGGATGAATATTGGTATTGTAAATCCGGCAATGCTAGAGGTCTACGATGACATCCCAGAGGATCTTCTTGAAAGGGTAGAAGATGTAATACTCAACAGAAAGGCAAATGCCACCGAACGTTTACTGGAGTTTGCGGATAAAGTGGTAGGAAAAGCCCGTGAAAACAAAAAAGATCTGAGCTGGCGTAAAGAATCGCTGCAAGACAGAATAACCAGAGCCCTGGTAAAGGGAATTGATGAATATATTGTGGCCGATGTAGAGGAAGCACGCGTATCTGCCACAAAACCTATTGAAGTGATTGAGGGGCACTTAATGAATGGAATGAATGTAGTGGGCGATCTTTTTGGAAGTGGCAAAATGTTTCTTCCCCAGGTAGTGAAATCGGCCCGGGTCATGAAAAAGGCGGTTGCCCATCTCACACCCTATATTGAGGCTTCCAAAGATGCTTCATCCAAAGGAGCTGCAGGGAAGATACTGATGGCAACGGTTAAAGGGGATGTCCATGACATTGGCAAGAACATCGTAAGTGTGGTACTGGCCTGCAACAACTACGAGATCGTAGATCTTGGAGTTATGGTACCTCCGGAAAAGATCATTCAGAAAGCGGTAGAAGAA
The DNA here is from genome assembly GCA_024639765.1 of Eudoraea sp. Lineage (GTDB taxonomy): Bacteria > Bacteroidota > Bacteroidia > Flavobacteriales > Flavobacteriaceae > Muriicola. The sequence continues at coordinate 3,379 of JAHEHU010000120.1, read as the reverse complement.
CAGGTAGATATTATTGGTTTGAGTGGATTGATAACTCCTTCGCTAGATGAAATGGTGTTTTTGGCTAAAGAAATGCAACGCCAAAGCTTTACAGTGCCCTTATTGATAGGAGGTGCCACTACCAGTAAGGCACACACTGCCGTTAAAATAGATCCACAATACGGTGCCGCAGTGGTTCATGTGAATGATGCTTCCAGAGCGGTGACGGTAGTGGGCGATCTGCTGCAAGAGGAGCGCTCACAAGGATATAAAGAGCAATTAAAACTGGAATATGGATCTTTCCGGGATAAATTCCTGGAACGAGGAAAAAGGAAAGAATACATTTCGATCCGTGAAGCCAGACAGAATAAGAAGGTCCTTTCATGGAAGACCTCTGCCATTGTAAAACCTAAAAAAATCGGCATCCAGGTTATAGAGGATCTGGACTTGAAACTTTTGCGACCTTATATAGATTGGTCTCCATTTTTCAGGAGTTGGGACCTCCATGGGAAATATCCCGAAATTCTTGAGGATAGCCTGGTAGGCGAACATGCAACTGAGCTCTTTGAAGATGCTCAAAAGATGCTGGATGAACTTATCGATAAAAAATTATTGAAAGCAAAAGCTGTTTTTGGAATTTTCAGGGCAAATACGATCAATGAAGATGATATTGAAGTGGAAGATCCCAATTCTGGCCTTAAGTTCACATTTCACACCCTGAGACAACAAGGAAGAAAAAAGGAAGGCGTACCACATCTGGCCCTGGCCGATTTTATAGTGCCAAAAAAAGAAGGGGTCAGGGATCATATAGGATGTTTTTGTGTTACAGCCGGATTTGGCACGCAGGAATTGGCGACAGCATACGAGAATGCCATGGATGACTATAATGCGATCATGGTAAAGGCCCTGGCAGACAGACTGGCGGAGGCATTTGCTGAGTATTTGCACAAGGAGGTAAGGACAAAATATTGGGGGTATGCCGCAGAAGAATCGCTGAGTAATGAGGAGTTGATCCGGGAAGTGTATAAAGGGATTCGCCCGGCTCCCGGCTATCCTGCCTGCCCGGACCATCTGGAAAAAGAGACCATTTGGGAACTGTTGAAGGTTAAAGAATCTATAGGGGTAACGCTTACGGAAAGCCTGGCGATGTGGCCAGCTGCGAGTGTAAGCGGATATTATTTTGCGCATCCGGACGCTCGGTATTTTGGTCTAGGGAAAATAGGGCAGGATCAGTTAAAGGACTATGCCAAACGAAAAGGCATTTCTGTTGAAATAGCACAAAAATGGCTGGCTCCAAATTTAGTAGAAGAATAAAAGAAGTTAAGAAGCATGAAAGTAACCGAACATATAGAAAAAGCAAAAGGAAACTCCCTCTTTTCTTTCGAGATCATCCCTCCTGTGAAAGGGCGAAGTATACAGGAATTGTATGATAATATTGATCCACTGATGGAGTTTAATCCGCCTTTTGTAGATGTAACTACTTCAAGGGAAGAGTATGTTTATATAGACAGAGATGGCCTGTTCGATAAGAAATTAACAAGAATGCGCCCTGGCACTGTTGGTATTTGCGCTTCTATAAAACACAAATACGATGTAGATACTATTCCCCATGTACTCTGTGGTGGATTTACAAAAGAGGAGACAGAGTACCTTTTGGTAGATTGCCATTATCTGGGAATTGAGAACGTCATGGCACTTCGCGGTGATGCTCTGAAAGAAGAGACCTATTTTGAACCAACCCAAGGGGGACATCACTACGCCTCAGACCTGGTGGTTCAAATCCACGATCTCAATGCGGGCAAATACCTGCATGAGGTAATAGAAACAGATAATTGTTCCGATTTTTGTATCGGGGTGGCCGGATACCCTGAAAAGCACATGGAGGCACCTTCTTTGCAATCAGATCTTAAATGGTTAAAAAAGAAAGTAGACCTGGGAGCTCATTATATTGTTACCCAAATGTTCTTTGACAATCAAAAATTCTTTGATTTTGTGGCGGCCGCAAGGGCCATAGGAATTAACGTTCCCATCATCCCGGGGATCAAACCAATTGCCGTAAAAAGACATTTACACCTCCTTCCTCAGGTTTTTAGGATCGATCTTCCTCAGGACCTGATAGACGCCGTAGAAAAATGCAGTAGCAACAAGGAGGTGCGACAGCTCGGGATAGAATGGGCCATTACTCAGTCTAAAGAACTTAAAGCTGCCGGCGTTCCCGTTTTGCACTATTATTCTATGGGCAAGAGTGATAACATCAAGGAGATCGCAAAAGCTGTTTTCTAAACAAAAATTGTTTCAGTCATCTGCTTAATCCATCGTCCGAATAATTCCTATTTTTACACCCCATGAATACCAGAATCCTTATTTTCTACCTACTTTGTTGTTGGGGATGTTTTTCGCAGAAGGAGGAGATACCTCAAAAATGGACGGTAGATCTTAGCACCTACTATGGTTCCATCCTTTTACATAATACCGATATTTCCCATTTGATAAGTGAACATCCCGCAGGGCTAATTCTGGGCTTTAGCAAACAAACCTTTGGATATGAAGGTTGGGAAGAGCATTTCAATTATCCGGATACGGGTTTTTCCATGGTGTATCAGGATATGAACAATGCCACTTTGGGTCATAATCTGGGGATCTATGCCCATTATAACTTCTATCTTTTAAATCGAAACCTGCAGTTTAGAATAGGACAAGGTGTGGCCTATAATTCAAATCCCTATGATAAGGTAGAGAATTTTCGGAATAACGCCTATGGATCCCATCTATTGAGTTCCACCTACCTTATGATGAATTATCAAAAGGATAAAATATTCGGTAGATTAGGAGTAAAAGCAGGAATATCTATTGTTCACTATTCTAATGCCAATGTTAAGGCACCTAATACTTCTACAAATACTTTTGCCTTTAATGCCGGCCTCACCTATGATCTGCAGAACGCAGATTCAATAGAGTTTGTTAAACATAATAAACAAGTATTCGAGAAAGAACCTGTTAAGGCAAATCTGGTGTTTAGGACCGGGATCAATGAAAGTGATGTGATTAATTCTGGACAGTATCCTTTTTACATTCTATCTGCCTATGCAGACAAGCGAATAGGCAGGTTAAGCGCCATTCAACTTGGAACGGACATCTTTTTTTCAAATTTCCTCAAGGATCTGATCAGATATCAGGCTATTTCATTTCCTGAACTGAATGTAGCTCCGGATGATGATTTTAAGCGAGTAGGTATCTTTTTAGGGCATGAACTTTTTATCAATAGAATGAGCATCATAACTCAATTGGGATATTATGTATACTACCCATTCGATTTTGAAGGACAAGTCTATAATCGGGTTGGACTAAAGCGCTATTTTGGGGAGAAATGGTTCGCAGCAGTTACCCTTAAATCGCATGC